>CALKYK010000069.1 GCA_938003715.1 uncultured Gammaproteobacteria bacterium | reverse complement strand
AATATTCAGTCTCGCTCCAGTCGCGCGATCAGGCTGGCCGTGTCCCAGCGACCGCCGCCCAGCTCCTGTACTTCCGCGTAGTAACCGTCGACGAGCCGGGTCATGTCGAGCCGTGCGCCATTTCTCCCGGCTTCCTCCAGCGCGATCTTCAGGTCCTTGCGCATCCACTCGACGGCGAAGCCGAAGTCGAATTCGTCGGCGATCATCGTCTCCCAGCGATTCTCCATCTGCCATGATTGCGCCGCGCCGTTCGATATGGCCTGGATGACCCGGGCGACGTCGAGGCCGGCGCGTTGCGAGAAGTGCAGCCCTTCCGACAGGCCCTGCACGACGCCGGCAATGCAGATCTGGTTGACCATCTTTGCGAGCTGTCCCGAGCCGGCCGGTCCGATGAGGGTACAGGCTTTAGCATAGGCCTCCATGACCGGAAGCACACGCTCGAATACCGGCTCGTCGCCGCCGACCATGATCGTGAGCTGGCCGCTCTCGGCGCCTGCCTGGCCGCCGGACAGCGGCGCGTCGAGAAAACCGACTTCGCGCCTGCCCGCCGTCGCATGCAGCTCGCGCGCGACTTCCGCCGACGCAGTCGTGTGATCGACGATGACGCTGCCCTCGCCGACGCCCGACAGGATGCCGTCCTCGCCGAGCACGACGGCGCGCACGTCGTCGTCGTTGCCGACGCAAAGGAACGCGATATCGGCGCCGGCAGCGGCCTCGGCAGGCGTGGCCGCGCTGGTGCCGTCGTACTCCTTGCACCAGTCTTCGGCCCGGGCGGCTGTTCGATTGAAGACCGTCGTTTCATGACCGGCTTTCGCCAGGTAACCCGCCATCGGGTAACCCATTACGCCGAGTCCGATGAATGCCACGCGCATGTTCCGCTCCTGGTGCCGATAGAAAAATGCGGCCGCTGCCGCGAACGCATCCTACCGCGGCGCGACGGCCGGTGTCAGGCGGCCTGTTCGCTCGCGACCGGCCTGGCTTTTTTCTTGCGCGGGTCGAGTCCGATCGAGCGCGCGATGATCTCGCGCATGACTTCCGAGCTGCCGGCGTAGATGCGTGACACGCGCGCGTTCAGGTACATGCGGCAGATCGGGTACTCCTCCATGTAGCCCGCCCCGCCGTGCAGCTGCACGCAGTTGTCCATCACTCGGCCCTCGAGCTCGCTGGTGTACAGCTTGGCTTTGGCCGCATCATCGGCGCTCAGGTTACCCTCGTTGTGCTCGAGCACGCACTGGTCGATGAACGCCTGCGCGACGTCGATCTCTGTACGCATGTCCGCCATCCTGAAGCGGGTATTCTGGAACTCCGCAATCGTCTGGCCGAACGCCCTGCGCTCGGTGACGTTGTCCATCGTGATGTCGAACGCGGCGTCCGCGGCAGCATGGTAGCCGACCGCGCCGAGCAGGCGTTCCTCGGCCAGGAAGTGCATCAGGTGGTAGAAGCCGCGGTTCCATTCGCCGAGCAGGTTTTCTTTCGGTACCTTGACGTTATTGAAGAACAACTCGGCCGTGTCCTGGCTCTTCAGGCCCATTTTCTTCAGGTTCCTGCCACGCTCGAAGCCTTCCATGCCACGCTCGACGACGAACAGCGACAGCCCGTGCGAGTTGTCCATGTCGGTGTGGGCGACGACGACGACGAGATCCGCGAGGATGCCGTTCGAGATGTAGATTTTCGAGCCGTTCAGCAGGTAGTGGTCGCCCTTGTCCTCGGCTCGGGTCCGGATACCTGCGACGTCGCTGCCGGCGCCGGGCTCGGTGATTGCGACGGCGAGTATGTGCTCGCCGCTGATGCTTTTCGGCAGCCAGCGCTCTTTTTGCTCCTCGGTCCCGAGCTCACCGATATACGGGCCCACGAGCCGGCTGTGCAGAGTGGCAAAGAAGCCCGCGTCGCCAAAGCGCGCGTTTTCCTCGATCAGGATCTGCTCGTAGCGGAAATCCTCGACGCCCGCGCCGCCGTATTTCTCGTCTGCCCACATCAGTAGCAGGCCCTGCTCGCCGGCTTTCAGGAAAGCTTCGCGGTCGACGATGCCCTGCTCGTGCCAGCGCTCGCTGTGCGGCTGGATCTCCTTTTGCAGGAAGCTCCGCACCGAGTCGCGGAACATGTCGTGTTCTTCGTCAAATATTCTGCGTTTCATTCGTGATCCTTGAGTGTCGCGCGGGGCGGCGGCTGACTACCGGCCCCTGAATTCGGGTTTGCGTTTCTGCAGGAATGCAGCAACGCCTTCGGCGCTGTCTTCGCTGTTGCGGAGTTTCTGTTGCATTGGCGCCTCGACGTCGAATGTGCTTCCCCAGCTGTTGTGCGTTGCGTGACGCATGGCCTTCTTCGTCGTCGCGATCGACAGTGGCGCACGCTCGGCTGTCTGCTTTGCCCATGCAATCGCGTCGTCGTGCGCGCTGTCGGCAGTCGCCGTGCGATTTGCGAGTCCCAGCTCGACACAGCGCGCGGCGGGAATACGCTCGCACTCGATGCTGAGCTGAAAGGCGCGGCGGTAGCCGAGCTGATGCACCATGAGCCAGTTCAGGCCGCCGTCCGGCACCAGCGAGATGTTCGTAAACGGCGACAGCATGAACGCGTTGTCGGCGATGATCAGCAAATCGCACATCAGCGCGACGGACATGCCGATGCCGGCGACGGAACCACTCACCGCGGCGATGACCGGCTTGTCCATCGACGCAATGGTTTCGAGTACCGGCCGGTATTCCTGCTGCAGCATGTCCTCGATGCTCTTGTCGGGATCGACGCTGCCTTTCAGGTCGGCCCCCGCGCTGAACGATCGGCCCTCGCCGGTCAGCACGACGGCGCGCACGTCGCCGTCACCCGCCGCCTCCCCGAGCGCCGCCGCAAGATCGCGGCGCAGCGCGTCGTTGAAGGAGTTCATCGCGTCCGGGCGATTGATCGTCACGATCGCGACCGCGCCGTCGCGCGCGTATTTCACGGTCTCGTAGTCGGCCACGGGTACTGCCTCAGGCGGCGCTGCGATGGTCTGCCGATTCGGCGCGGCCGTAGAAAGTCTCGCCGCCGGCGGCCATCTCGCGCAGGCTGTCAGGAACCGCGAATCGCGGCCCGTACGA
The DNA here is from genome assembly GCA_938003715.1 of uncultured Gammaproteobacteria bacterium. Lineage (GTDB taxonomy): Bacteria > Pseudomonadota > Gammaproteobacteria > Steroidobacterales > Woeseiaceae > SZUA-117. The sequence continues at coordinate 6,197 of CALKYK010000069.1, read as the reverse complement.
TTCTGCGAGCCGGTCCGCCTCGGCCACGAACTCAGGCAGCCCGACTGTTTCGATGAACGAGATCGTGCCACCGGTGTACGGCGGGAAGCCCCAGCCGAAGATCGAGCCGATATCCGCGTCGGCGGGATGCGTGACGACGCCTTCGTCCATGCAGCGCACGGTCTCCAGTGCCTGGATATAAAGGATCCGCTTTTTCACTTCGGCAGCATCGGGCTGCTCGGCTGCGAGCGGGTAGAGCTCCTTGAGACCTGGCCACAGGCGTTTCTTCTCGCCCTCGGGGTAGTCATAGAAGCCCTTGCCGGCCTTCTTGCCCTTGCGATCGAGCTCGGTGACAAATTTGCTGATGACGTCATCCGCGGGCGACGGCACGTACTTGTCGCCGAGACCTTTCTTCGTCTGCATCATCACGTGGTAGCTCAGTTCCAGCGACACCTCGTCGGTTACCGCGAGCGGGCCTACCGGCATGCCGGCATGCTTCGCGACGTTTTCGATCAGCGCAGGATTGATGCCCTCGGCCAGCATCGTGATGCCTTCCTTGCTGTAGGTGCCGAACACGCGGCTGGTATAGAAACCGCGGCTGTCGTTGACGACGATCGGCGTCTTGCGAATCTGGCGGATGTAGTCGAGCGCCTGCGCAATCGCGCCGTCGCCCGTCTTCTCGCCGACGATCACCTCGACCAGCGGCATCTTGTCCACCGGCGAGAAGAAATGAATGCCGATGAACTGCTCGGGCCGCTTGGACGCTTTCGCCAGACCCGTGATCGGCAACGTTGACGTGTTGGAGGCGAAGATCGCGTCGCCGGGAATGACGGCTTCCGTTTTCGCCGTGACGTCGGCCTTGATGTCGACGTCCTCGAACACGGCTTCGATGACCAGCTCGCAACCCTCGAGATCCGCGTAGTCGGTGGTCGTATGGATGCGCTCGAGAATGTCGGCGGCGCGGTCCGCGTCCATCCTGCCGCGGTCGATACGCTTCTGCAAAAGGTTTCGCGAATAGTCCTTGCCCTTCTCTGCGTGCTCCTTGCTGCGGTCGAGCAGCACGACCTGCATCCCGGCATACGCCGAAACGTAGGCGATACCGGCGCCCATCATGCCCGCGCCGAGGACGCCGAGCTTCGTGACGTCGCGCTTTTCCGGACCCTTCGGCCGCCGCACGAGCTTGTCAGCGGCGCCCTTGTTGATGAACAGGGTGCGGATCATGTTGCGCGCAACCGGCGTCGTCAGGACCTCTGCGAAGTATTTCGATTCGATATCGAGCGCGCGGTCGATCGGCAGCACGCTGCCCTCGTAGACCGCCGACATGATCGCGATCGGCGCCGGGTAGTTGTGATTCGTCATTTTCTGCAGCAGCGCGGTGCCGACCACCTGGGTCTGGATCGCGCCGGGATGCATGAGGCCGGCGCCGCCCGGGAAGCGAAATTTGTCCTTGTCCCAGGGCTGCACTGCGTCGCCGCGCTCCTGGACCCAGCGCTTCGCGGCGGCAATTTCCTCGCCGGCCGGCACCACCTCGTCGATGAACCCGAGCTCTTTCGCCTCGGCAGGCGAGACGTGATTGCCCTGGGTCAGCAACCTCAGCGCCGGCTCGAGCCCGATCAGGCGCGGCAGGCGCTGCGTGCCGCCGGCGCCGGGAATCAGACCGACCTGCACTTCGGGCTGGCCGAGCTTGGATTTCGGCTGTTCGGCCGCGACGCGATAGTGGCAGGCGAGCGCCAGCTCGAGGCCGCCGCCGAGCGCGGTGTTGTTGATCGCAGCCGCGACCGGCTTGCCGCAGGTTTCGATCTTGCGGTAGGCCTGCTGTGCATGCCGGCACCAGCCGTAGACTTCCTTTATGTCCTTCTTCGATTCGAATACCTGCACGAGCGCCATCAGGTCGCCGCCGGCCATGAACGTGTCTTTACCCGACGCGATGACCGCGCCTTTGACCTTGTCGTCGGCGGCGACTTTTTCCGCGGCCGCGGCAATGTCGTCGATGAAATCGGCCGTCATGACGTTCATCGGCCGGTCGGGTACGTCGATAGTCAGGATCGCGACGCCGTCTTCTGTCTTGTAATTGATCGTTTTCATGGTTCGGTTCACACCCTTTCGATAATCGTGGCGGTGCCCATGCCGCCGCCGATGCACAGGTTCACGAGCGCCGTTTCCAGATCGCGCCGCTCCAGTTCGTCCAGCACGGTGCCGAAGATCATCGCGCCGGTCGCGCCGAGCGGATGGCCCATGGCGATAGCGCCGCCGTTGACGTTGATCTTGTCGTGCGGGATGCCGAGGCGCTGCATGAAAAGCAGCACGACCGAGGCGAAGGCCTCGTTCAGCTCGAACAGGTCGATGTCGTCGGCAACCATGCCGCAGCGCTTCAGTACTTTCTCGGCCGACGGCGCCGGCCCGGTCAGCATGATCGTCGGGTCGGTGCCGATCGACGAGAAGCCCTTGATGCGGGCGCGCGGTTTCAGACCCAGCGCGTCGCCGATTTCCCTGTTGCCGATCAGCACGGCGGCAGCGCCGTCGACGATGCCGGAGGAGTTGCCGCCGGTGTGCACGTGATTGATCGATTCGACTTCGGGATATTTCTGCAACGCGACCGCATCGAAACCGGCCTGCTCGCCCGGGACCTGGAACGCGGGCTTCAACCCGGCCAGGTCGTCGATCGTCGTGCCGGGCCGCATGTGCTCGTCCTTCTCGAGCAAGGTCATGCCGATGTGGTCGGTGATCGGAACCACGGAGTTGTTGAAATAACCGTTCTCCCAGGCGTTTGCCGCGCGCTTCTGGCTCTCGACCGCGTAGGCATCCACGTCCTCACGCGAGAATCCGTACTTCGACGCGATCAGGTCCGCGCCGATGCCCTGCGGCGCGAAGTAGATCTTGTAGGCGATCGACGGGTCGGCGTGCATTGCGCCCGAGTCGGATCCCATCGGCACACGCGACATGCACTCGACGCCGCCGCCGATCGTCAGGTCGGACTGGCCGGCCATGACCTGGCCGGCAGCCGTGTTGATCGCTTCGAGACCCGATGCGCAGAACCGGTTCAGCTGCTTGCCCGGCACCGTTTGCGCGTAGTCGGCGTTCAGCAGCGCGGTGCGGGCGATGACGGCACCCTGTTCGCCGACCGGCGACACGCAGCCCAGGACGACGTCGTCCACGCGGCTGGTATCGAGATCGTTGCGGTCGCGCAGGCTGGCAAGCACCTGTGCGGTGAGATCCACCGGCGTGACTTCGTGCAGTGCCCCGTTGGGCTTGCCGCGTCCGCGCGGGCTGCGTACGTGATCGTAGATGTATGCGTCTGCCATTTCGTTTTCCTGGTTAGTCGCCCTTCGCTTCGGGCGAAAGTGAGAGTTCGAGATGTAGTTTCATGTCGTCGTTCGCCTTGCGGAAATCGACGGCGTCCGGATTGATCAGCCACAGGTAGGTGATGCCGGATATGTAGGCGATGTACTGCGCTGCAACGCTTTGCGGGTCGACGTCCCCGCGAATCCTGCGTTCGGCCTGGCCGGCGCGCACCCAGTCGGCCACGTCGTCCTGCTGTTTCTGGTGAATGTTGGCCGACGTTTCGCGATATTCCGACTTCGGACTGGCCGCCCCGCAATAGAGAATCTGCAGCACGCGCGCCTCGCGCGGCGACTCGGTGACGAACTTGTAGAACGCGTCGAGCGCTGCGCCCATCGCCTCGATGCCGGTCTTGTCGCCGACGCCGGCTTTCAGGTAGTCGAGCCAGCGTCGGGAGATCGACTTGCAGACGGCGTCGTACAGACCGGCCTTCGAGCCGAAGCGGTAGGTGGCGAGCCCGCGGCTGTAGCCGGCCTTCTCGCCGATCGCCTTCAGGGTCGTCTTTTCGGTGCCGTGTTCGAGGATCAGCTCGATCGCCGCGTCGATCATCGAGCGGTCGGACAGCGCGGTGCGCTCGGCCTGGGTGAGCGGTGCGCCTGCGATCGATTCGGGAGTACTCGACAACGCTGAACGGCCTCGTCAGTCAATAAAATCAGTGATTTGGGTCGTCGACTAAGATACTTGCTGTCGACAAGCAAGTGAGTATACGCCCCCGGAGTCGCGCGCACAAGTGGCGCCAACGCATCGGCGGGCTGCGGCGATTCGACGCCCGTCCGTGCGATTGGTCCGCTATTGCCAGAGCGGTGTGCTCAGGTACTTGAGCCCCGAGTCGCAGGCGACGACGGCAATCGTGGCCCCGGGCAGCGGCCCCTCGAGCAGCGCCAGTGCCGCGGCGAGATTGGCGCCGGACGAGAACCCGGCAAAGATGCCCTCCTCGCGCGCGAGCCGGCGTGCGGCATCGATCGCGTCGTTGCCGGAGACCTCGAGGTAACCGTCCGGCACGACGTCGTCGAGCTGCGCAAGGGCCGAAAACGCGTAACCGCCGCCCTGGATCGGGTGGTCCGGGCAGCGCACCGGCTTGCCCGCGAGCGCCGCGGCGTCGACCGGTTCGACGACGTAGCAGCGAATAGCGTCGTCCTGTTCGCGGAAAAACCGGGCGCAGCCGGCAAACGTACCGCCCGAGCCGGCGAAATCGCAAAAGGCAGTGACGGCGCCGCCACTCTGCTTCCAGATTTCCTGCGCCGTACCGAAATAGTGCGCATCGCGATTGCCGTACAGCCGGAACTGGTCTGCCCGGAACGCCCCGCGTTCCGCAGCGAGCTTCGCGGCGGCTTCCTCGACGCGCGCGAGATCGCCGCCGCTGACGTTGCCGACCGCTGCGCCGTCGCGCTGGTCGACGAGGACGACCTCCGCGCCGAGTGCCCGCATCATCGCCGCCCGCTCCGGCGTATTGCCGCGCGACATGACCGCGATGAACGGGTAACCCTTGACCGCGCAGACGACAGCCAGGCCGGCGCCCATGTTGCCGCTAGTGAGTTCGAGCACCGGCTGGCCGGGCCGGAGCGATCCGTCGCGCTCCGCCGCCTCGACGATCCCCAGCGCGGCGCGATCCTTTTTCGATGCGCCCGGATTCAGGTACTCGAGCTTCATCAGGATTCGGCCGTCGACGCCGTCCATCACGCGTCGCAGCTCGACCAGCGGCGTGTTGCCGATCGCCCCGAGCACGGATGAAAGGACCGGGCCGGACTCACTCATCGCTGCGAGCCGCTACAGCACACCGAGTACGCCGCTGTCGCGCAGCGCCGCGGACGATTCTCGCGCAATGCCCCATTCCTCGAGCACGTCGACCGGGTCGACGGCTGCGCCGGCAGGACTCTGCACCGTGCCGGGCGTACGCGAGAACCGGGGGGCCGGCGCAGGCTGTCGAATGCCGTCGACGTCCACGAACGTCTCGCGTGCGCGATTGTGCGGGTGCCGGGTCGCCTCCTCGAGTGACAACACGGGCGCGACGCAGGTATCCGACCCGGACAAGAGCTGGCTCCATTCGTCGCGCGTCTTGTTCGCGAACGTGCGCGCGAGGATCTGGTGATGCTGCGTCCAGCGCCGCGCGTCGTACTGCTCAGCGGGATCGATGTCCTCAATGGCGAGTCTTTCCAGCAATTCACGAAAGAACTGCGGCTCCAGCGCACCGACGGCGACGTGCCCGCCGTCACGCGTTTCATAGCAGCGGTAGAACGGCGCCGCACCGTCGAGCAGGTTGCTGCCGCGCCGGTCGCGCCACATGCCGGCCGCCAGCAGGCCGTAGAACAGCGCCATCAGCGACGCGGCGCCGTCGACCATCGCCGCGTCGACGACCTGACCCTCACCCGAGCGCCCGGCCTCGATCAGCGCCGCCAGCATGCCGATCGCGAGATACGCCCCGCCGCCACCGAAGTCGGCGACCAGGTTCAGGGGCAGAACGGGTGGACCGTCGACGGGCCCGATCGCGCCGAGGGCGCCGGACAGCGCCGCATAATTGGCATCGTGCCCTGCGCGGTCGGCGAGCTGGCCGGGCTGGCCCCAGCCCGTCATGCGCCCGTAGACGAGGCGCGGGTTCGCGGCGAGCAGTTCGTCGGGCCCGAGCGCCAGCCGCTCCATGACGCCCGGGCGATAGCCTTCGACAACCGCGTCGGCGTCCCGGCCCAGGCTGGCAAGCAGCGCGTGGCCGTCTTTTTGTTTCAGATCGACGACGACGGTCGGGCGGCTGCGGTTCATCACGTTGTAGCGTGGCGGCACCGTGACACCGTCGTCATCGGCACTGGGCGCGATGCGTAGAATCGTCGCGCGCATGTCGGCCAGCAGCATGCCGAAAAACTGCGTAGGCCCGCTGCCGGCGAATG
>CALKYK010000068.1 GCA_938003715.1 uncultured Gammaproteobacteria bacterium | reverse complement strand
GCTGTCTGTCCCGTTTCCATCGAAGTCCGCGACTGTAACGTGCGGAGACTGGTGACTCCGATTCGAACCGGAGCGAATCCTGGCCCCGAAAACCGCGTTTTCGGAAACCCGCAGCGTGGAGCCGACGCGGAGCCGCGTTCGCAGCCTTTTCCTGTCGCTGCGTTCGATACCGCTTTCGGCCATCGAGTTCCAATCTGACTCGAGGCGGATTCGCAGATCGCCCTGAAAAGTCAGGGAATCACCATCAGCCGTATCACCGGTATCAGCGGCCGCCAGACTGGTCGACGCAGCCAGCAGCCAGACTGGTACATTCCTGCATCTCAACGCGCTCAACTCCCGCACCGGTTATTGAATCGCTGACAAACTGTATATGTCAGAAAAAATCAAGTGTATATCGAAGCGACTTCATACAATACGAAATTGGAAATAATATTCGCATTGCAGGACTCAACAACCAATCGGGAAAGTACCTACTGTGCGTCAAGGCTCCATAGGCCATGATCAGCTCGTAATCGAATGGGCGAATGGAAGCACGTCCGCACACGTTAAGCAGTTGCAGAGGGTCGGAGATTGTCACAATTTCCGTTGCGGCAATGGTTCGGACCAAGCCCTCAGGCTGGACTTGGACCAAAACAAAAGGACGACCAGACGATGAAATGGACCCCTCGCCGGTTGAAGCTCGGTCTCAGCCTTTATCCGCCATATCTCTTCGCGGGCGTGAGCATTTCGCACGTCGACGAAGACTGGCGTGAGCTGCACGTCGCGATGAAACTGCGTTGGTTCAACCGCAACGCGATGGGCACGCACTTCGGGGGCAGCCTGTACTCGATGGTCGATCCACACTACATGCTGCTGATGATGCAGATCCTCGGCCCCGACTACATCGTCTGGGACCAGGCTGCGACGATTTATTTCAAAAAGCCGGGTCGCGGCAGGGTGCACGGGGTCGTGCGCATCACCGACGAGGTCGTCGCCGAAGTCCGGCGCGAAACCGCGGACGGCGCGCCGTATCGTCCCGAGTTCGAAGTCGAGATCCTGGACGAGTCGGGCGATGTCGTCGCGACCGTCAACAAGACGCTTTACGTCCGCAAGAAACAGTCCGGTCCATAGATCCGGCGTCACCCGTTTTCACAAAAATTTAGAAAAATTCAGTGCCGCGGCAATGACTTGCGTGTGGTACGTGCCCCATTGTCCTCCGCGAGCCGGACTATTCCGCATGGAATTCACTCCGGCGCTCGAGAACTGGAGGGCCACGCTCATGAATATTTTCACCCAAGAAATCCCGGCGGCATCCCGCATGATGATGCTCGTGATGTTCGTCGGTCTTTCATCGCTGCAACCGGCACTTGCCGACGATGATGATGACGACGAAGCTGACGATATTGCACCGTCCGAAGTCCCGCTGGACTGCAATCCCCACGAATTCGAGCCGCCGCCGAAGTTCCTGTGCAAGGCGAAGCGCCGCGCCGAAGGTCGGCGCCTGTTCACCCAGGAAACTTTCGGCGGTAACGGCCGCACCTGTGAGACCTGCCATTCGCGCAAGACCGGCACGTTTTCGCCCGAGGATGTGCTGAAACGACTTTCTGAGGACCCTGACGATCCGCTTTTCGTACATGACGGACTCGACGACGGCTTCACAGGCGTGTCGCGCATACTCGAACACGCCACGGTTCGCATTACGCTGCCGCTTCCGGAGGGTGTATCGCTGAAACACGATCCGCAGGCGACGCACGTAACCGTCAACCGGGGTACGCCTACAGTCAAGAATACGCCCGCGCTCGAGAACGTCTTTATGCACGATCTCCGGAACCTGACGTTGCAGGAGCAGGCGCTCGGCGCCATCCGGGGGCACGCACAGAATACCGTCGAGCCCACGCCGCTCCAGCTGGACCTGATCGCGGAGTTCCAGCAGACGGCGCCGCGCTTCTTCTCGAACCCGGAGCTGCGCAGGTTCGCCAAAGGCGGTCCTCCCCCGGCGCTTCCGCTCGGCAACACCGAGTCGGAGCAGCGCGGACGACTGTTTTTCGTCGATGCGCCGTTCAACCCGCCGAACAAGACGGGCGTCTGCGCTCTGTGTCATAGCGGAGCGATGCTGAACGAAGCGAACGTCTTCTCGAGCGCGGTCTTCGGCAACCCGCCGGGCGTGCGAGCGTTCAGCGTCCGCGTTGCCGAACGAAACCTCCTTGGTAACGATCTGCACACGTTCCTGATCGAGGACACGCTGGGGCCGCCGGTCGAGGTAACCACGCCCGACCTCGGCATACTGATGACGGATCACAAGCAGCTCATGGACCTCGAAATATTGCCGCCGGATCCCGTGCTCGCGCGGTTCGGGCTACGGCGCGCATTCTTCGCCAACATGTTCAAGACGCCGACGCTGTGGGGCGTCAAGCACACGGCTCCGTACTTCCACGACAACTCGGCGAAGAACCTGGAGGAGATGCTCGACCAGTATGACTTCGCATTCAGCACACCGCCGATCGGCGGCTCGATCCAGCTGACGCCCCAGGACAAGGAAGACATCATCGCGTTCCTCGAGCTGCTGTAGGTGACGATGCGGCTGGCGCCCGGCCGACGTTACGTTGACGCCGGCCGGGTGCCAGCCATAATTCATACACGACCAAACTATCGGTGAAGCCAGTGACACGGCGTGCGTACCTGGGCGCCATGATGGCCATCGGGATCCCGCTCGTAGCCGTGCTGCTTCCTGTGCCGTCGAGCGCCCGGGCCATCGACGAGGCACTCGACGAGATCGTCGTAACCGCCCGCAAGCGGGAGGAATCCTGGCAGCGCACGCCGGTGGCGGTTTCCGTCTTTTCCGGTGCCGATATTTCCGCACGCAAACTCGGAGACGTGTCGCAAATCGCCGAGTTCACGCCAAATTTGGAATTCGACTTCACCGCGCCGATCAGCGGCAGCACCGACAATGCCTCGGTGTTCATTCGCGGTGTCGGCCAGACCGACTACGTACCAAACAAGGATCCCGGCGTCGGCATTTATCTCGACGGCGTCTATATCACACGATCGGTGGGAAGCGTGCTGAGCCTGCTCGACGTCGCACGCGTCTCGGGCATGCGCGAGACGCAAGGGACGCTATACGGAAAGAACACGATAGGCGGCGCCATCAGCCTGATCAACGCCTGTCCGAGGCCGCCGGCCCCGACGTCG
>CALKYK010000067.1 GCA_938003715.1 uncultured Gammaproteobacteria bacterium | reverse complement strand
CCCTGACGACATGGCTCCAGCGCATCAGTGGCTGCGCAGGGGCGTCTCCTCGACGAGGTCCAGCCAGTAAGAAACGATGCCGTTCAACGCCGTGAGAAACGGTTGCAGATCCGTCGGTTTGACGACGTAGCTTCGGCAGCCGAGCTCGTAGCAGGCGCGTACGTCGCTGTCGCTGTCGGAACTCGAGAAAACCACGACCGGCACGCTGTCGGTGATCGGCGATCTCCCGAGCTCCATCATCACCTCGCGTCCGCTCAGCCGCGGCATGTTCAGGTCGAGAATGACCAGTCCGGGGACGGGTCGGCCGGCATCCGGCCGGAAACAGGCGGCGATATATTCGACGACCGCCGCTCCGTCGTGAACGATCTTGACCGGGTGATCGCGGTCACGTAGCGCCCGCCGGATGAGCTCGCGATCCGCCGGGTCGTCCTCCGCCACCAGCACGGTCGACCGCGGGCTGTCTTTCAGTCTCTTGTCGATCATCGCTTTCTTCCTGGCAGCGCAACGTGAATTTGAAATGGGCACCGCCGCCGTCGGCATCGGCAACCCAGACCCTGCCACCGAGACGTTCGATGGCCCGACGGCAGATCGCCAGCCCTATGCCGGTGCCCTCCGAGTGGTCTCGTCCATGAAGGCGCTTGAAGGGTTGGAAAATGGTTTCGCGGAACTTGGGGCTGATGCCGATGCCGTTGTCGCGGACGCCGAGTACCAGCTCGCCGCCGGCGCCCTGTTCCGCGGTCAGGTGCACCTCGGGTGCGGTATCGGGCTTGCTGAACTTCAGGGCGTTACCGATCAGGTTCGAGTACACCTGGCGCAGCATGATGCGGTCGCCGTGTACGGTTGGCAGGCTATCTCTCGTAATCGTCGCCCCGGTGGAATCGATACTCGTCTGCAGCACCTCGAGTGCCTCGTCGACGCAGTCGTCCAGTGACAGCGACTCGACCCGGACTTCGCCGCGGCTGGTCAGCGACAGATCGAGCAGGTCCTGTACCAGCGACCGCATGCGACGCGCCGCGGAGACGATGTGTTCCAGGTCGCGTTTTGCGTCGTCGTTGAGCGCATCGCCGAGATCTTCCTCCAGCAGCTGGCTGTAGGCGACGAGCGTCCGCAACGGCTCCTTCAGATCGTGCGACGCGGCCGAGACGAAGTTCTCGATCTCCGCATTCGCCGCCGCAAGCTCGGTGTTCTTGTTCGACAGCGCCGAAGTTGCGTGATCGACCTGCTGCACGAGCTGGTCCTTGCTCGGGATCGCGATCGCGTGCGGTAGTAGCCGCCAGATCGTGATCGCCGTGAAAATGGAGACGACCGCGGTCGCCGCCTTGACCATGCCCTGCAGGCCGTAATAGCCGTTCCAGACGACGAAGATGCCCACCAGGTGCGTCGTGCCGCAAAGAAAGATAAACGCGGAAAACAGCAGCGGGACCTTCTTCAGGTCGACGTCGGTACGCTTCCTGACGAACAGCAGGATCGTGAGCGGAATCGAATAGTAGGCAGCGGCAATTACCGCATCCGAGGTCACGTGCATCCACAGGATTTCGGGCAGCCACAGGTAGCAGTGGCCGTGCGGCATGAAGTCTCCGGAGACCAGGTGCTCCCAGGCGGAGGTCATGGCGGTGACGTGCGGCTCAGCACCGCTGTGCCTTGCGCACCTCCATCGGGCCGCGCGTCTGCATCAGGGCGTGATCGATCGCTTCGGCGAGATGGCGTGCGGAAAAGGGTTTTTCCAGGAACGCGGACGCCCCGAGTTCGCTCGCGCGCTTCTTCAGCTCTTCCTGTTTGCTCGCGGTT
>CALKYK010000066.1 GCA_938003715.1 uncultured Gammaproteobacteria bacterium | reverse complement strand
CGTTTCGAACTAGAATCGAATGATGACCGCCGAAGCCGTTCAGTACGATCTTGACGATGGCGTCGCGACGATCCGCATCGACGACGGCAAGCGCAATGCGCTGTCACCCGGCGTGCTGCGCGGCATCTACCGGGCCTTCGATCGCGCCGAATCCGATCGCGCCCTCGTCATCGTGACCGGGCGCGAGGACGTCTTCTCCGCGGGATTCGATCTGAAAGTCATGAAGCGCGGCGGCAAGGATGCCCTCAACATGCTGCGCCTCGGCTACGGGCTTACCGCTAGGGTGATGGCCTATCCGTATCCTGTCATTGCCGCCTGCAACGGGCATGCGCTGGCGATGGGCCTGTTCCTGGCACTGTCATGCGACTACGTGATCGGCAGTCGCGGCGACTTCCGCATTTCCGCAAACGAAGTGGCGATCGGTATGACCATGCCGCGCGTTGCAGTGGCGACGTTGCGGAGCCGACTTGCGCCGGCCGCATTCCAGCGCGCGGTGGCGGTTGCTCACTATTTCGACGTCGATGAGGCGCTAAATGTCGGCATTTTCGACGAGCTGATCGAGCGGCCGGAACTGATGTCACGCGCCGGGACTATCGCTCAGGAATTCCGCAAACTCGATCCGCATTCGCACACGAAATCCAAGCGCCGTATCCGCACCGCTACCATACGCAGCATCCGCTTCGGCATCCCGCTCGACCTGGTCGACGCCGCACTGACCGGCCTCCGCCGCTCGGTTTGATTGGACGTTCTCAGCGCGAGTTCACAGCCTGGTGTTGTAATCGCAAAGGCTTTCGGCTCCGTGGCAATCCAGCGGGCTTCGAGAAGGCGTTTACGGCTGAGTCTCCCGCCGGTGCACCCACCGTAACTGTAGGAATACACCCGCGAGAAAGGTCAGCAAGAGAATCAGGTACAGCACCTTCAGAACGGGGGCGTCGATCGAGGACAGTACGGGATCGCCGACCGGAAGCCTGAGCAGGCCGTCGGTGACCGCCGGGATGCTGTGGAACAGCAGCGTTGACGAGTAGCTGAATGCCTGTACATAACGCGACCACTTGCCGAACGGTTTCAATACTTCAGCGGACATTCCGACACCAAGCGCGAGCAGCGTCATGATTCCCAGTGCGTGGCCGGGGCCGAACGTGCCGCGCTGGAATATTGCCAGCGCAGTAGCCGCCGTGATCAGCGTGGCAGCGAGATAGAGCTGACCGGTTCGAGCCTGCAGGGAAATTTCCTTAAACCGGGTGAGCGTTACCGCGCCGCTGACCAGGGCGATGATACCCATCACGGTGTGCAGCCAGCCGACGGTGGTGATTTCGGGCATGAAATTATCGTTGTTGTTCTTTGTCTCAATCCTACCAAGCCGGGCGCGGCGAGCGCAGTAGAATTTACGGCGGCGCGCCGGCCCGGCCGGGTTGGACTAGAATTCAGAGACGCGCAGCGTGATGCGCGAGATGACCATGCGACCGTTGCTCCTGACCATCCTTTTGCTCGCGTCGGCCGGCTGGGCCGACGACCCCAGGTTCGTCATCGGTTCTCGGAACCCGGATCTCTCCGAAGGCGCGCGGGCGCTGCTCGGCGGGCGGAACGAGGATGGCATTCGTCTTACACTGAAGGGGCTCGAAGCCGCCAACGGCAGGAAAGAAGAAGAAATTGCGCTCAGCAACCTCTGCGCCGGCTATACGAACATGGGCGAATACGATACGGCGTTGAAATACTGTGATCTCGTCCTGCAGCGCAACGACAGGACCTGGCAGGCATACAACAGCAAGGCGCTGATCTACATCTACACGAAGCAGTACGACAAGGCGGAGCAGGAACTCCTGAAGGGCGAGGCGATCAATCCGGACGCACGTTCGATGAAAATTGCGCGCGCGCTGTATCTCGATGCGACGAACCCGGTCGAACCCGCCGTCGAGGTCGACGACCGGAAGCCCGACAACCCGTAAGCCTGTTTACAAGTGTCAGGGCAGCATCGCGATGCGCGCCAGGATCGCACCGCCAATCGTGCCGTCTCGGTAGAACCAGATACCCACGCAGATGCCGGTCAGCAGAACGCCAGCGTGAATCAGGGTGAGCATATGGTTCTTTTGGCCATCGCTGGCCTGCTTGACTGCCGACAAGGCCGGAACGAGCGCCAACGCCGGCATCGTTTCGTCCACCGCGCCGCTGACAACGAGACCGCAGGCTACGGCGAGCGTACCGGCCAGCAGATGGATATCCTTGTACCGGGTGCCGAGATGCCAGTCGAACTTGCGGCGATTGAGTTCGTAAGCGCCGGCGGCGGCCGCGTAGCCCCATAACGCACCGAGCATGCCGGCTACGAGTTTCTGGCCCGAGATAACGCCCACCGCACCGAACACGCCGATCGCGAACGCCGGTATGCCGAGCAGGACCGCAAGCACGGCCCCGGCGTTGATGATCATGCCGTCCGGTCTGACGTCGTCTAACCCGGAGACATCGTTATCGAGCGATTCGATCATGACGCTCAATTGCCGCAGCGCGTCAACGAGCGGCGGTCATTGGTACCCGAAGAAAGTATAGACGACGCTTGCGGCGTGTTCGGTACGGTATTATGGTTAGCCGAACAATCCGTTCCGGGCCATCGGGGGTGTGCCCGTTGAATCGAGCCTTGTCCTATTTGCTGGCCGGTCTCGTCGTCGCCATCGCGGCGGCGAACGTCAGCTTCTATTTAAAAGTCGGTGCCGGCAATTCCTCCGGCAACGAACCGTGGTCGCTCGACCGCATGAACTACGTTGCCTGGAACGGCGAGCGCTGGACTGCCTGGATACACGACGGCAAGTTCGAACTGGTCCCCGAAGACCAGGAAAACTGGAGCCGCCATGCGAAGTCCGGGATTGCTTTCGTCAACTGGGACGGCGAGCCCTGGCAGGCAAGAGGTTACGGCGCCACATTCCTGCTTGCCGCGGAGGGTAACTGGGACGGCGAGATCGTCCGCGACGAAGCCATCCGCTACCTGGACTGGTCCGGGAACCGAAGACTCCGTACCGTCGCGAACCTGCAGCGCTGACGTGCTATTCAAAGTTTCATATTTGTTTTATCCTAATTGAAAATCAACGGACGGCTGAGGGAGATACAAAAGGGACTGAAACAAACTACGTGGAAATAACCAGGGACGGCACAAGCAGCTGTCAGTCACCGAGAAACCGTACGCCGGATCCCGTTGCGATCCGGGCAGACGTTCGCAAAACCACCACGTAGCAGGCGAAAGCCTGGCATAAAAAAGAGGGGACTTCGGTGCAACGATCCCCCGACAGACGGCGGTGCGATTCACTCTCGCCCGCCCGCGCGCTCAAGAGCGGCTTGGCGATAGCCGCCCTGTGTGTGATTCCTTGCGTCTCGATCGCAGACGCGATCGACATGCGGCCGGGCGTCACGGAACTCAGCCAGCGTATTCAGCAGATACATCACATGAGTTTCTGGGTGTGCGTGGTCGTCGGCATCGTCGTGTTCGGCGCAATGTTTTACACGATGTTCGCCCACAGCCGATCGCGAAACCCAGAACCCGCCGACTTCAGCGAGAACACGCAGATCGAGATCATCTGGACGGTCATTCCCGTCCTGATCCTGGTCGGCATGGCGATTCCCGCGACGTCGGCCCTGCGCGACATCGAAAACAACGAAGACTCGGACCTCACGATTGTCGTCACCGGGTCGCAGTGGAAATGGCATTACCGGTACCTCGACGCGCCGATAAGTTTCTACAGCCTGATGGCGACGCCGCAGGAGCAGGTGCAAAACCTGCAGCCGAAGGGCGAGTTCTACCTGCTCGACGTCGACAACCCGCTCGTCCTGCCCACCAACAAGAAAGTCCGTTTCCTCGTGACGTCCGATGACGTGATTCACTCCTGGTGGGTGCCGGACCTCGCCGTGAAGCAGGACGCCATTCCGGGATTCATCAATGAAGCCTGGGCGCGTGTGCCGGTGACGGGCGTATTCCGCGGCCAGTGCGCCGAGCTGTGCGGCCTCGATCATGCCTACATGCCGGTCGTCGTCGACGTGCGGCCAGAGGACGAATTCGATGCCTGGATCGAGGAACAGCGCCTCGCGGCAGAGCTGGCCGGCGAGGCGGCGGTCGCTGCGCGCGCGAAGACCTGGACCATGGACGAACTGCTGCCGATCGGCGAGGAAGTTTTTGTCACGCACTGCGCGACCTGCCATGAGCGCGACGGCGAGGGCCAGGGTGCCAAATACCCGGCGCTGAATCGCGGCGTCATCACCACGGGCCCGATCGAGGGGCACATCGACCAGGTCATGAACGGCAAGGCCGGCACCGAGATGCAGGCCTGGGCGCCGCAGCTTTCGGACCTCGAAATCGCGGCAGTCATCACCTACGAGCGAAACAGCTGGGACAACGCATTGGGTGACATCGTCCAGCCGCTCACGATCTACGAGGCCCGCTGATGGTCGCTCACGTCGAAACGGGCCATGCACCGCGGAACCGGTTTATCGCGTTTGCTTCGCGCTGGTTGTTGACGACCAACCACAAGGAAATCGGCACGCTGTACCTGTGCCTGAGTTTCGGGCTGTTCTTCATTGCCGGCGCGATGGCCATGATGATGCGCATCGAGCTGTTCGAGCCCGGTATCCAGGTCATCGATCCGCTGATCTACAACCAGGTGCTCACGCTGCACGGCCTGGTCATGGTGTTCGGCGCCGTCATGCCGGCCTTCGTGGGCCTGGCCAACTGGATGATCCCGTTGATGATCGGCGCGCCCGACATGGCGCTGCCGCGGCTGAACAACTTCAGTTTCTGGATCCTGCCGTTTGCGTTCCTGATTTTGCTGTCGTCCCTGTTCATGGAGGGCGGCGCACCGAACTTCGGCTGGACGTTCTACGCGCCGCTGTCGACGACCTACGGACCGCCCAGCACGGATTTCTTCATCCTTGGCGTGCACCTGATGGGCATTTCGTCGATCCTGGGCGCGATCAACATCATCGTCACGATCGTCAACCTGCGCGCACCGGGCATGACGTACATGAAGATGCCGCTGTTCGTCTGGACCTGGTTCATCACGGCCTTCCTTCTGATCATGGTGATGCCGGTCCTGGCCGGGTGCGTGACCATGATGCTCACCGACCGGCACTTCGGCACGAGCTTTTTCGAGGCGGCGGGCGGCGGCGACCCGGTCATGTTCCAGCACATCTTCTGGTTCTTCGGCCATCCAGAGGTCTACATCATGATCCTGCCGGGCTTCGGCATCGCCTCGCAGATCATCCCGACGTTCGCCAGGAAGAAGCTGTTCGGTTACCACTCGATGGTTTACGCCACCGCAGCAATCGCGTTCCTTTCGTTCATCGTCTGGGGCCATCACATGTTCACGACGGGCATGCCGCTGTTCGCTGAACTGTTCTTCATGTACGCAACGATGCTCATCGCGGTGCCCACCGGCGTTAAAGTCTTCAACTGGGTGGCCACGATGTGGCGCGGCTCCATGACCTTCGAGACGCCGATGCTGTTCGCCATCGGCTTCGTCATGATGTTCACGATCGGCGGCTTTTCCGGCCTGATGCTTGCGCTTGTACCGGCCGACGTCCAGTACCACGACACGTACTTCGTCGTCGCCCACTTCCACTACGTGCTGTACCCGGGAGCCATATTCGGCACGATGGCGGCCGTTTACTACTGGCTGCCGAAGTGGTGCGGCAACATGTACGACGAGCGCCTCGGCAAGATCCATTTCTGGACCGCCACGTTCGCCGTCAACCTCACATTTTTCCCGATGCATTTCACGGGACTCGCGGGCATGCCGAGACGCATCCCGGACTATTCGATGCAGTTCGCCGACTTCAACATGGTTTCGAGCGTCGGCTCCTGGCTGCTAGGCCTGACCCAGGTGCTGTTCCTCTACATCGTGATCAAGACGGTACGCGGTGGTGAGAAGGCGACCGACGAAGTATGGGAAGGCGCAGAGGGGCTCGAATGGACGGTGCCGTCGCCTGCGCCGCTGCACACTTTCGACACGCCGCCCGTGATTGGCGACGGAGACCACAGGTGAACCGCCCGCCGCGCCGCAGGCAAACCTTGCTGCTCGGCGTGCTCGCAGTCGGCATGTTCGGCTTCGCCTTTGCCCTCGTGCCGCTGTACGACATCTTCTGCGAGATCACCGGACTTAACGGCAAGACCTCGAACCAGGCCGCACTGCTGGAGGAAGTCCAGTCCACATCCGCCGCCGAGACCAATCGGCTCGTGACGATCAATCTTCTTGGACAGGTCGCGCGCGGGCTACCCTGGGAGTTCCAGCCGGTCGAAACGGAACTGGTCGTACGGCCCGGCGAACTGACCGTGACGACCTATCACGCACGCAACCGCGGCACGAAGACAGTCGTCGCGCAGGCCGTGCCGAGCGTGTCGCCGGGTCGCGCGGCGAAGCACCTGAAAAAGATCGAGTGTTTCTGTTTCGAAGCGCAGGAGCTCGCGCCGGGTGCAGCGATAGACATGCCGGTACGTTTCCTGGTCGATAGCGAGCTGCCACCCGAAATCATTGCGCTGACGCTGTCGTACACGATGTTTCCGCTTCCCGACGCGGAAGCCGGGCAAATACTGAGCAGGAACGAGGGGAATCAGTGAACCAGCCGCCGCGCTATTACGTGCCGCATCACAGCATCTGGCCCATCGTCGGCTCCGTCGCGCTCGGCATCACGGCCTTCGGCGGTGCGACGCTGATCCACCAGAGCACCGAAAAAGTAGCCGCCGAGGGCAGCTACGGCGCGCCGCTGTTCTACTTCGGGCTCGCCTGCATCGCATTCATGATGATCGGCTGGTTCGGCACGGTGATCAAAGAAAACCTGCAGGGCAAGGTCAGCGGCCTGCTTGATCGCTCGTTCCGTATGAGCATGGGCTGGTTCATCGTGTCCGAGATCATGTTTTTTGCGGCGTTTTTCGGTGCGCTTTTCTATGCGCGGATCATTTCGGTGCCGTGGCTCGCCGGCGCGGGCAACAACCTGGAAACACACCTCCTGCTGTGGCCCGACTTCGCCGATGCCTGGCCGCTGTTTCGAACGCCGGGTGGCTCGACGAGCGAGGCGATGGGCCCATGGGGACTGCCGTTCATCAACACCGTCATCCTCGTCACCAGCAGCGCCACGATTACCTTCGCCCACTGGGGCCTGAAGAAAAACCAGCGCGGCAAGCTCACGTTCTGGCTGTTCCTGACGCTCGCGCTCGGCATCACGTTTCTCGTGCTGCAGGTCGTCGAGTACAAGCACGCCTTCGACGAGCTGGGCCTGAGCCTCGGCTCCGGTATCTACGGTTCGACGTTTTTCATGCTGACGGGATTTCACGGTGCGCACGTGACGCTCGGCTCGATCATGTTGCTGATCATGTTCGCGCGCGTGCTGCGCGGTCATTTCACGCCGGACAATCACTTCGCCTTCGAAGCGACCAGCTGGTACTGGCACTTCGTCGACGTGGTGTGGTTGTTCCTGTTTACGTTCGTGTACTGGTTTTAGGTGCCGTAACGCGTGAGGAAGCCGATTGCTAGAAGAACAAGTAACAACAAGGCAAGCGAAACCCGAACGGTCAGCGATTTCACCGTGCGCGTGGAGCGACCGGTGTCCACGACCAGGTAGTAGAGACCAAAGCCCAGGCTCACGAGGATCGCGAGCATCACCAGGAGGATCAGGGCATTGAACATGGTACGTACCGCGCACCAAAGGCGGTCCCCGATGGGATCAGGAACCCGGAATAGTGTCAAGGGAAGCTGAAATTCACGTCACCGTGAACCTCGACGGCGACAACCTGCCGACCCGCATCCAGTGGGCGGCCACGGATGCGGAAAGCGACGCGCCCGTCTCCTGCCAGTCGCTGATGATGTCGGTATGGGACAGCGACAGGAAGACCTCCGCGGCGATCGATATCTGGACACGTGACACGACGATCGACGACATGAACCTGCACTTCTTCCAGATGTTCCAGAAGATGGCGGACACCTATCAGCGCGCAACCAGGAATGAAGACGTGGCGCGACGCATCAGGGAATTCGGCGACCGGTTCGGCGAAGCGGTGGGCCTCGAATGAGGGTCTCGATCGTACCGACGCTGAAGGTTCTGCGACCGGCGGCAATGATCGTGCTCGTGGCGCTGATCGGCATGGTGTTCGGCTACTACGCCAACGCGATGCTGTTCCCGGGTACGAGTCCTGCGCAGCCGATCAACTTCAGCCACCGCATACACGCCGGCGACTACGAAATTCCGTGCCTCTACTGCCACGTCCAGGCGCGCAATTCGACGGCGGCGGGCGTGCCGAGCCTGAGCAAGTGCATGGGCTGTCATGCAGAGGTCGCAACCGAGCGCCCGCAGATCCGCGAACTCACCGCCTACTGGGAGACCGGAGAACCGCTGCGCTGGGTCAAGGTGCACGACCTGCCCGATTTCGTGCACTTCACACACAAGCGGCACGTTGCCGCAGGCATCGAATGCCAGACCTGCCACGGACCGGTTGAGACGATGGACGTCGTCAGCCGAGAAGCGCCGCTGGAAATGGGCCTGTGCCTGGAGTGCCACAGGGAAAACGAAGTCGTGCACGGCGACGACTGCTGGACCTGCCACAAGTAGGTACGAGGAACGAACCGTCCCATGCCAAACGTAGACCGCAGACAATTCCTGAAACTCGTCGGCGCGGGCGGCGTCGGGGCAGGCGCCGGGTTCATGCTGGCGGAGTCTGCGCGGCACCCGGTGGAACACCTGATCCCGTACCCGGTGCCGCCGGAGGAATACAGCGCCGGCATCGCAACCTGGTACAACTCGGTATGCGGCATGTGTCCTGCCGGTTGCGGCATAACCGTGCGTACGCGTGAGGGAAGGCCGAAAAAAATCGAGGGCAACCCGCTGCACCCGGTCAACGAAGGCCGGCTCTGTGCGCTCGGCCAGGCCGGCCTGCAGGTTCTCTACAACCCGGATCGCCTGACCGGCCCTCTGCAACAGCTTGGCGAGCGCGGCAGCAGCGGCTTCGTCGACGCCACATGGCGAGGCGGGCTCGACGCTGCCGCAGAACGCATCGACGCGGCGCGTAACGCCGGCAATCGCGTCGTTTTCCTGAGCGGCGGCGTGCGGGGGCACCTCGCCGCGCTTCTCGAAACGTTTACGCGCGAACTCGGCAGCGGCCAGTTCCTGCAGTACGAGTTCGCGCATCCGCACGCGCTGCACGCCGCGAACCGGCGCCTGTTCGGCATCGACCGGCTGCCGTACTACGACATCGCAAACGCCGACTACGTGCTGTCGTTCGGCGCCGACTTCCTCAACAACTGGCTGTCGCCGGTGAACTACAGCCTCGGCTTCGGCCGCAGCCGGCAGGAAGGCGAACACCGCGGCCGCTTCGTGCAGGTCGAGGCCCGCATGTCGCTGAGCGGCGCAGCCGCCGACGAGTGGATTCCGGCGCGTCCGGGCACCGAAGGCGTGCTGGCGCTGGCCCTGGCGCAGCAGCTTGTCGCAAACGCTTACGCCGGTGACGACGCCGACGCATGGCGGGCAGCGCTTCAGGACTACACGCCGGAGCGTTCGGCAGACATCACCGACGTGCCCGTCGAAACCATCGAACATCTTGCGAGCGCACTCGTAGACGCGGGGCACGCGCTTGCCATCGGCGGCGGGTCGGCCGCTGCGCACACCAACGGCGCCGACACGCTGCTCGCGGTCAACGCGTTGAACTATCTCCTCGGCAACGTCGGTCGGCGCGGCGGAATGGTGTTCAACCCGGATCCGGCAATCGGCGCTTCCGACACCGAGCCTGCGAGTTACCGCGCAATGGAGCAGCTGGCCGCCGATGCCCGCGCGGGCGCGATCAGCGTACTGGTCGTCAGCAATGCGAATCCGCTCTTCAACCTCCCGGCTGCCGCCGACTTCGCGGGAGCCATCGCGGCGATTCCGACGGTAATCAGCCTGTCGAGCTTCATGGACGAGACGACGGCGCTGGCGGACCTGGTGCTGCCGAGTCACACCTATCTCGAAAGCTGGGGCGACGACGCGCCGGACCCGGGCGTCGGCTTCACCGTCGGCGCCGTTTCGCAGCCGGTCGTTTCGCCGTTGTTCGACACCCGCGCAACAGGCGACATCGTGCTCGAGCTGGGTCGTCGACTGGGGCTTGGCGAGGCAATGCCGTGGCCATCCTTCGAGGAGTGCGTCAAGGACGGCTGGCGGCAGCTGCACGCGGCCGGTGGCGAAGCGGCCGGCGACTTCGACACCTTCTGGCGCGACGTCCTTCGGTCCGGCGTCTGGGGTACCGACACGCGGGCCGAAAGCGGCGTTGCCGTGCCGGATGAGGTCATCGCCGACATCGCCGTTCCGGAGCCGCAGTTCGCCGGCTCGGAAAGCGACTACCCGTTCGTGCTGCAGCCGTACCTGTCGACCGGTTTCTACGACGGCCGCGGTGCCAACCTGCCGTGGATGCAGGAACTGCCGGACCCGATGACCAGCGTCGTCTACGGCTCGTGGCTGGAAATGAACCCGGAAACTGCCCGGGAACTGGGGCTGCGTGACGGCGACCTGGCGCGGGTCACGTCCGGCAACGGCGCCGTCGAGGTGCCGGTCGTCGTCTACCCGGCGATACGACCCGACGTGGTCGCCATGCCGATCGGCCAGGGTCATGCGGGATTGGGACGCTACGCAGAAAATCGCGGCGCCAACCCGATCGAACTCCTCGCGCCCAGCGTCGATACGCGCTCCGGAGCGCTCGCCACTGGTGCCACGCGGGTGAGCGTCGCAGGAACCGGGCGCCGCGCCGAGGCGGTGAAGATAGGCGGTGAATCGCGCGAACTCGGCCGCAACATCATCCAGCGCACCGGTACCTCGGGATCCGCAGGACACAGTGCGCGACTGAACAGCATCCCGATCGTCGTGGAGTCGTCATGAATATCTTCGAACGATTCGTCGCCGGTTGGCGCAAGTACCGGAAACCCGGCTACTACGACGATTTCGACTATCACTGGACGATGACGATCGACCTCGATCGCTGCACCGGCTGCAGCGCTTGCGTCACGGCCTGCCAGGCGGAGAACAACATTCCGATCGTCGGCGAAAAGGAACTTGCGCGCGGTCGCGAAATGCAGTGGATACGCATCGAGCGCTACTGGGAGGGCGAATACCCGAACGCGAAGCTGAATTTCATTCCGATGCTCTGCCAGCACTGCGATGCCGCGCCGTGCGAAACGGTCTGCCCGGTGTCCGCGACCTATCACAACCAGGACGGGCTGAACGCGCAGGTCTACAACCGCTGCATCGGCACCCGCTCATGCGCCGTGTACTGCCCGTACGAGGTGCGCTATTTCAATTACTACAACCATCACTGGCCGACGCCGCTCGAGCAGCAGCTCAATCCCGACGTCACCGTTCGCGAAAAGGGCGTGATGGAGAAATGCACGTTCTGCATCCAGCGCATCCGGCAGGCGAAGGATCACGCCAAGGACGATGGCGGCCGGCGAGTCCGGGACGGCGAGGTACAGCCGGCCTGCGTGCAGAGTTGTCCTACCGAGGCCCTGACCTTCGGCGACCGTGACGACCCGGAAAGCAAGGTTGCGGAGAAGATGCGCGACCCGCGCGCGTACCGGGTCCTCGAAGATCTCAATACCGACCCGTCGATCGTCTACCTGAAGAAGGCCTGAGGAATATGAGCACCGAAGACAGGAGCATGCGGTTCGCCGACGTCAATGACGACGTGGTCCGTTCGCTCGTCGTCACCGGCCGCAAGTACTACATCACGCTCGCGTGTGCCATTGCCGTCACGCTCCTGTGCTTCTTCTTCCCGTGGTTCTACCAGCTCTACTACGGCATCGGCGCCGCCGGGATGAACCACCCGACGGTCTGGGGCACCTATCTTGCAAGTTTTATCTTCTGGATCGGCCTGAGTCACTCGGGCACGCTCCTGTCCTGCGTGCTGCACATCACGAACAGCGAATGGCGCAAGGCGATGTATCGCAGCGCCGAGGCGATGACGCTGTTCTCGCTGATGGTCGCGGCGATGATGGTCATGGTTCACGTCGGCCGCCCGTGGTTCATTCACTGGGCGCTGCCCTACCCCAACCAGATGGAGATGTGGCCCAATTTCCGTTCGCCGCTGCTGTTCGACGTCATGGCGATCGGCACCTACCTGACCGGCAGCCTGATCTTCATCTACATGGGCTCCATTCCGGACTTCGCCGCGGTGCGCGACCGCACGACCGGCTGGCGCCACCACATGTACGTGCTGCTGTCGCTGGGCTGGCGCGGCACCGACACCGAGTGGCACCGCCTGGGCTGGGCGTACACGTTCCTTGCCGTGCTGATCATTCCGCTGGCGGTATCGGTGCACAGCATCGTGTCCTGGGACTTCGCGATGTCGATCGTGCCGGGACTGCACCAGACGATATTCGCGCCGTACTTCGTCGTCGGCGCCATCTACTCCGGCACTGCCGGCATCGTCACCGTGATGTTCGTACTGCGCAAGTACATGAACTTCGAGCACTACATCACGAAGCTGCACTTCGACAACCTGGGCAAACGCCTGCTGGTGCTTGCGCTCATCTGTACCTACATCATCGTACTGGAACTGTTCACCGGCTTGTACATCGGCACGTCCACCGAGTACGAGCAGCTCAAGTACAAGCTGACCGGGTTCTACGCACCGCTTTACTGGGAAATGATCCTGTTCTGCGCGGTGGCGCCGCTGCTCCTGATCTCGAAGCGATTCAGGACCTCGTTCGTACCGATGCTGATCCTGTCTATCGCAATCAATATCGGCATGTACACGGAGCGCTTCCTGATCGTCAGCACGACGCTGTCGCGCCAGTACCTGCCGGAGACCTGGCGCGTGTACGTACCGAGCCTGGTCGAAGTGTCGATCCTCGTGGGCTCGGTTGCGATGTTCGTCACGCTGTTCCTGCTGTTCGTCAAGATTTTCCCGAGCGTCTCCATTTACGAGGTGAAGGAGACGATGACGCAACCGGCCAGGAAAAGGGGGCATGCGGAATGGCAGACCACGTAGTCGGGCTGTTTGACGATGCCGAATCCGCGCTCGCTGCGGCGGGCCGGATCAAGGCCAGCGGCATCGGGCAGCCGGAACTGATTTCGCCGATACCGGTGCACGGCGCCGACGAAGTGCTCGGCCCGAAGAAATCGGTGATCCGGCGCTTCACTTTTTTTGGCGGCATCATCGGCGGCCTTTCCGGCTTCACGCTCGCGGCAGGCACTGCCGTCCTGTACCTGCACCCGACCGGCGGCCGGCCGATCATCACGTTCCCGCCGTTCTTGATCATCACCTACGAGATGACAATCCTGTTCGGCATCCTGGCCACCGTGCTCGGATTCCTGATCAGCGCACGCTTCCCGGCGCTGCGCGACCGCGTGTACGTGCCCGAAGCGGCGGTGGACAAGTTCGTCGTGACCATCCAGTGCGAAGGCGACGCCTCGAACCAGGCCAGGATGATCCTGGGCGAGATGGGCGCCGGCGACATCCGGCAGTGGAACGAGGCGACGCCATGAAACGACTGCTCGTCGCCATGGTCCTGCTGCTGCTCGCGACGCCCGCCGGGCAATCCTGGGCCTACATCTGGGACAAGGACATGGTCGACCAGCCGACCGAGAAACCGCAGGAGTCGGTCGCACCGCCCGGTCCCGGCTCCGTTCCGATCGACGGCGGCGAGATCGTCCCGATCCCGGCCGACGACCTGCAGGCCGACGAGATGAAGGAAGCCGCCGCAGTCATCGAGAACCCGATTGCCGCCGACGAAGCTTCAGTGCAGCGCGGCAAAGTGCATTTCGAGGTCAACTGTCTCGTTTGCCACGGCGCCGGCGGCAAGGGAGACGGGCCGGTCGGCAACCTGTTCACGACGAAGGCGCCCGTCGACCTGACGGATGCGTACACCCAGGACCAGGCGGACGGCCAGCTCTACTTCACGCTGACGCGCGGCCGCGCGCTGATGCCTGCGTATCGTGACGCACTGAGCCCGGCGGAACGCTGGGACCTCGTCAACTACATCAGGAGCGCATTCGGCGACCAATGACCACGCGGAACCGCAGACTGCGAAAGAAAACACCGGCGCCTGCCGCGACGCCGCGCGCCCGGCAGCGGGGCGGCGTCGCATTGCCGATACTCGGCGTTCTCGCGCTTGCCGGTCTGGCGAGCCTGATCTACGGCCTGACCAGCGATGGCGCGGGGCCCGATATCGCGCTTTTGACCGTTTCCTACCTGTTCCTGCTCGGCATCACGCAGGTCGGCGTCGTGTTCGCTGCAACCTTGCGGCTGGTGGAAGCCGACTGGGCCAAGCCCTGGTACCGGCTTGCGGAGCTGTCGACGCTCGCGTTCTTCCCGTTCGCAATCGCGGGTTTCCTTTTCATCGTTTCCGTCGGCGCGGACGACCTGTTCTACTGGCTCGACGCCACCGACCTGGAACACCCGAGTCCCTGGCTCGACAGCGGCTGGCTCGTCGCCCGCAATCTCGGCGCGCTGCTCCTGTTCTACGGCGTGGCGGGATACTACACGCTGACCAGCCTGCGCCCGGACCTTGCGAGCGGCGACGGGACGGCGATCGACCACGACGCCGTCGAGCGGCGGCTGTACCTGATGTCACCGATCGTTATCGCCTGCTTCATCCTGTCGAACACGTTTCTTGCCTGGGACTTCGGCATGATGCTGATCCCGCACTGGCACAGCACCGTTTTCCCGATTCACTTCTGGTTCGGCAACGTGTTTGCCGGTACCGCGGCGCTGATCGCGATCGTTGTCGTCATGCGGCGCGTGGACGGTGCGAAACACTTCGGCCCGCACCAGCTGAAAAGCCTGGGCATGATGATCACCGGCTTTACGCTCCTGTGGCTGTATTTCTTCTGGGCCCAGTTCTTCGTCATCTGGTTCGGCAACCTGCCGCACGAAACGACGCCGCTGTGGCGGCAGATGTACGGCCATTACGGTCCCTGGTTCTGGACGATGATCGCCGGGTGTTTCTTCCTGCCGTTCGCGGCTTTCCTGTTCGCCGTCGTCAAACGATCCGTCGTCGCGATGTGCGTGATCGCGATAGCGATCAACGTCGGCATCTGGACCAACAAGTACCTGATGATCGTGCCGGTGTTCTCTCCCGCGGACCGGCCCTTCGACAGCTGGATCGACGTGACCGTGTCGGTGGGTCTCGCGGCCGCGTTCCTGGTTACCCTGGTCCTGCTGGCACGGCGGCTGCCGACGTACTCGGCCTGGGAGATGGCGCGCGAATCCTAGGGAGTCCCTGATCGATTCTCCCCCAGGTGTTCACCACCCGATCAGGTGATCATCACCGTGCGCGGAAACTGCGCGTAGTTCTCCCAGCGCGATGGCTTCTCCGGCATCTGCTCCGCCGTCGCCTGGACCCGGCCATCGACGTCGGTGACGCGCGAGACCAGCGTGTGCTCGCCGGGCGCGGCATCGTCCCAGTCGTAGTGGAACAGCTTCCATGAGTACTTCGACGACTGCGGGTCGATACGCGCGCGCTGCCACGGCCCGTCGTCGACGCGGACTTCCACCGACTCGAGCGGCGTGCCGTCGTTCAGTACGAAACCCGTTACACGGTGCCTGCCGTCGCGGCGCGTCACGCGCACGATGGATGACTTCAGCTGAATCCAGGTCACGGAACGCTCGTCCCAGCGCTCGACGCCGCCGACATCGATCTTGCTGAGCGTCACGTAGTCGCGCGCCATGAATCGACCCATGAAGCGGCGATCCTGCACGTGAATGTGCGTCAGCCACTTGACGTTTGCGACGCCGTACCAGCCCGGCACGATCAGCCGCAACGGCGCTCCGTGATACAGCGGCAGCGGCTCTCCGTTCATCTCCCACGCTAGCATGACCTCGTCGCGCATCGCGTCGTCGATGTGCATGCTGCGGGCGAACGCCTGCTCGACATCGACGTTGCGAATGTTTTCGGTGCCCTTGTCGGCGCCGTAGAAGACGACCTCGATACCGTCGTCCTGGACGCCCACCTCGCGCAGCAGGTCGGTCAGCCGCACGCCGCCCCACTTCGCATTGCCGATCAGGCCGTGATAGAAGTCGTGCCGGTTGCCGCCGCATTCGAACCCGGCGTCGATCTCGAACTTCCGCATGCCTTTCAGGTCCGCGAGCGTCAGCTCCAGCGGGCGCTCGACCAGGCCTGTGACACGCAGCGTGTAGTCCTCTGCCGCAAGTTCCGGTTGCCCGTAATGCTGTACGACGTAGAACTCGTCGTTCGGCGTATAAAAGGAGTCGATGTGGCGCGTGTCGACGAAGACGATCGCGTCGCGCGCTTTGGGCGCCACCGAGTAGCCCTCGGGAACGTCGGTGAACGGCACCAGTTCCTCGTCCTGTGCCATTGCGAGCTGTGCCCAGAACGGCATGCCGGCCGTCGCGGCCATACCGCCCAGCGCAAGCCCGGTCTTCAGGACCTCGCGGCGACCCGTTTCCTTCTCATCGGCCATGTTGCCCCTCCCCCTAGAATTCTTTGCCGGGATTGTCTCAGCCGGGCAGCGTTACATCCAGTTGCGGCCGACCGCCAGGCGGCTCAGGAGCCTGCGGCCGCGGTGTCCTTTTTCTTCTGCCGCTCGTCCCGGCGTCGTTCGCCCTCGACCAGCAGGCGCTTCCTCAGCCGGATGCTGGCCGGCGTGATCTCGACCAGCTCGTCGTCGTCGATGAACTCGAGCGCCTGCTCCAGCGAGTAGTTGAGCGGCGGGGTCAACTGGATGTTCTCGTCGGAGCCGGCGGCGCGGATGTTCGTCAGCTGCTTGGCCTTGGTCGGATTCACCGGCAGGTCGTTGCCGCGGCTGTGGATGCCCACGATCATGCCCTCGTAGACCTCGGCGCCGTGGCCGATGAAGAGCGAGCCGCGATCCTGCAGGTTGTACAGGGCGTAGGCGAGCGCCTTGCCGGCGACGTTCGACACCAGCACGCCGTTCTGTCGCTGCCCGATCTCGCCCCTGACCTTCGGCGCATACGCGTCGAACACGGAATACAGCAGGCCGGTGCCCGCGGTCACGGTCAGGTACTGGGTGCGGAAACCGATCATGCCGCGTGCAGGGATCCGGTACTCGAGGCGGATGCGTCCGCGCCCGTCCGGCAGCATGTTGACGAGCTCGCCCTTGCGCTCGGCCATGCGCTTCATGACCGCGCCCTGGTGCTCCTCGCCGAAATCCAGCGTGACGAGCTCCCACGGCTCGCAAAGTACACCGTCGATCTCACGCTCGATGACCGTCGGCCGCGAGACCGCAAGCTCGAAACCTTCGCGACGCATTGTTTCGATCAGCACCGACAGGTGCAGTTCGCCGCGCCCGGAGACGCGGAACTTGTCGGGATCGTCGAGCGCCTCGACGCGCAGCGCGACGTTGTGCTTGAGCTCGCGCTTCTGGCCGCGCAGGTCGGCAGGGAGCTAGGGGACGCTCCGCGGGGGTTCTGGCGGGGCCTGGCGAGTGCGGCGTTCTCGTTGCACGCAAACAGGACGGCGCTGGGCCGGTGTGGCGAGGACC
>CALKYK010000065.1 GCA_938003715.1 uncultured Gammaproteobacteria bacterium | reverse complement strand
ACCAGCCGTGAACTCAAACGTGACATCGTTTGGCAGGGGAACGCCCGCCAGAGACAGCCAGCCGGCTGAGATCGTCAGCCGATAACGGTCACCCGGATTGAGTATCGCCCCGAGTTCCTCATTCAGATTCACGCCCCGCTTCTGACGCCCGGGATGAAACCACAGTGTCAACCGGCGGTCGTTGTCGGCCCAAAGTTCGTTGTGGCGAAACGGCCGCAGGACTTCCTTTTGCTGTGTGAGGTTTATCAGCGAGAAGAACTGGTAAATGTCTCCCTGCTGCATCGATTCGGAGAAGACCACGTAGAACTTCAGATGGTTGGCCGGCAGCACGTCGAGTCGCGGATAAAATCCGACCACCGTGGGCGCGGAGTGGCGGCATTGAAAATCGGCATCTGTCGCATACCGTGCCGTCAGGACATTGGCCGCTTGGGTCGCACCGGCCAGTCGCGCCGGATCGAATCGAGCGACGAACTCTCCCCCCGCCGCGGGGGGGACCGCCATCCGAAAAGTCAGCTGTTGGGCCTCAACGACCAAGTGTCCAAAAATTGCACTCTCGGGAGAAAACGTCTGAACCTCATCGGTGACACGCCAGATCCCGAGCAGTTCGGGAAATTCGGAGCCGTCTTGAATTTTTCTGCCGTCATCCCCCTGCCATCGAATCGGCTCGCTTGCGGTCACCACGACGACCACATCGCCGGTCCGATCGCCTACGGAATCGACCTTCAATTCAAACCGGACCGAGGCACTGGGAAGAGGGTGTGGACCGCTGCCGACGCCACTTGCCGGTCGGCAACCGGACAGCCCCCAGACGAGGCACAACACAAGCACAGCCGCCCGGATCACCAGACGGCTGTGCCTACAAGATCGACTCTGAGCAATCGAACCGATCATTACTGCGGCAGTTCTGCCAGTTCGAGGTCCAGTTGGTTGCCATTTTCGCGAAGGGCGACGAACTTCTCATTATTCACTTGGCCTACATGAACGGCGCCAAACAGCGCGTCCATGATCTGGATGCCCTGCGGTCCTTCGTGCGTCTTGATGTCGCGTCGAGCGGCCGACTCGTTGATTTGGCTGGCATTCAGATATTCCATATCAACCCGCACGCCCCAGAGTCGGCTGGGACCGAAGCCCCCCTTCTTTTCCCAGTGAAAGCGGTCCGTATTGGTGACCAACCAGGCCTTGCCGTTACGGCGGTAGGTGAACATGTCAAGCGGCCGATTTCCCGAACCAAGTTCGACAACACTCTGGCCCCGAATCTTTCCACCCGATTCGACAGCATCGAGGGGGAACTTGGCGATCGGCGTGCAAGAGAACGCCCCGACAACGTATTGCTTGCCGTCTTCTTCGTAAGGAACGAACGTGCGAATGGGGGCCTTGGTTTCCCAGCGACCGTGAGCCACATGGTATGTCTCGGCGCTGTAGACACGCCCCTGCTCGCCGTGACGAATCGGAAACGGAATCTTGTAGATTTTGCTGGCGAACTCTTCGGCGGTGTGGCCGGCGGCGAGAATCCCGTCGCCTGCGAACTCGACACCGGTAATACTTCGGACCGCGGAAGCATCACTTCCCGTCAAGCTCACCGTCACATAGCGTGCGTCCTGGAGATTGAGTGCCCGCAGGCTGCCATCGGGATCAACCACCACGACGACAGGCTGATTGTCTGTCTTGCGTTGCACGCCAAGATAGATTTTTCCGCTCGCCGGATTGACGGCGAGGTCCGCAATGACGATCTCGTCCGGAGTGACATCCAGGCGGGCCGCGCTGCCCGCATGGGCACGATCGCCGCCGCCTACGGCTACGTGACGGGCGACGACGACCCGGTGCGCTGGCAGGCCGATCACATTGCAACCGATACGCGGGAACTCGCCACAATCGTGCAGAAAGCGGTTAACCTGCAGACCTGATGAACAGCATCCAGATCGACCCCGTTTGGATCGAGATCGGCGGTCCGGGCCTTCTGATCGGCCTCGCAATCGGCGGCCTCGTCGCCTGGCTGGTCCTGCGCGGGCAGCTTGATCGGCAACGGGACGAAATCGTCCGCCTCGAAAACCGCATCAAGGACCAGGACGCGCTGCAGATCGAGCGGGACGCCGCCTTCGAGGCCGCCACCAGCCGGCTTGCTACCGCATTTTCCGACCTCGCCAACCAATCGCTGAAGGCCAACAGCGAGACGTTCCTGCGCCTGGCCGAGCAAAACCTCGGCGCGCAGCACGAACGGGCCAAGCGCGAACTCGGCGATCGCGAGCAGGCGGTCGAGAACCTGGTCAAGCCGATTCGCGATGCCCTGCAGCAGTCGCAGCGGCAGATTTCGGAGCTGGAAAAGGCCCGCAGCGAGGCGTATGGAAGCATTCGCTCGCAACTCGAGGCCATGCAAACGAACCAGCAGGTGCTGGCTCAGGAGACGCAGAACCTCGTCAAGGCACTGCGGCGGCCCGAGGTGCGCGGACGCTGGGGAGAGATCACGCTGCGCCGCCTGGTGGAGCTCGCCGGCATGGTCGAGCACTGCGACTTCCAGGAACAGGTGCACACCGCCGCCGACGGTTCCCTCACGGGGCCGGGTGCACGCCGCCCGCTACGGGCTCTCGTTCCTGCCCGACATGATCGTGCGCATGCCGGACCAGCGCGAGCTGGTTGTCGACGTGAAGACTCCTCTCGATGCCTATCTCGAGGCCGTCGAGGCCAAAGATGACGCGCAGCGCCAGCTGGGCCTGCAGCGACACGCACGCAACGTCCGCGAGCACGTGCGAAAACTGTCCAGCAAGTCCTACTGGGAACAGTTCTCGCGCAGTCCCGAATTCGTCATCCTGTTCATTCCCGGCGACCAGTTCCTGAGTGCCGCGCTGAACGAGGACCCCGACCTGATCGAATACGCGCTGTCGCAGCAGATCATCCTGGCGACGCCGACCAGCTTCGTGGCACTGCTGAAAGCCGTCGCCTACGGCTGGCGGCAGCTTGCGCTGGCCGAAAATGCGGAGGAGATCCGCAACCTTGCCGAGGAGCTGTACGGTCGCCTCGGTACGTTCGTCGGCCACCTGAACCGGGTTGGGAAACAGCTTGCGAGCAGTGTCGACAACTACAATCGCGCGGTCGGGTCGCTGGAACGCAAGGTATTGCCGGGCGCGCGCAAATTCGTCGAGCTGGGCATACGGCCGAAGAAAGAGCTCGAATCGGTCGAGTCGCTGGAGGCGCTGCCACGCACGCTGGTCGACCCCACCGACAATGACGAGGACGTCGGCGACAGCACCATCCAGTAGGCCGGCGCGAGACGTACCCAAGGACTTCCACGTTGAGTTTCGATCCCGACACGTATACCGGTTCCGGCGACCTGCTCTCCGGCCGCGTCATCCTGATCACCGGCGCAAGCGACGGCATCGGCAAGGCGCTCGCGCTCAAGACGGCAACGCTTGGCGCACAGGTCATCCTGCACGGCCGCAACACGAAAAAACTCGAAGGCGTCTACGACGAAATCGAGGCCATTGAAGGCGCGCCGCGGCCATCGATCGCCGTGCTGGATCTCGCCGCCGCGGACAGTGAGGCCTACACGAATCTGGCCGCGAGCATCGAGGAAGAATTCGGTCGTCTCGATGGCCTGGTCCACAACGCCGGCATCCTCGGCCAGCGCCTGTCCATCGCCCAATACGACATCGCCGAGTGGCAGCGCGTGCTGCACGTCAATCTCACCGTGCCTTTCGTCCTGACGCAGCTCCTCTTGCCTTACCTGGACGCAGCCGAGGACCCGTCGATCATCTTCACCAGCAGCGGTGTGGGAAGGGTCGGCAAAGGCTACTGGGGCGCCTATTCCGTGTCTAAATTCGGCATCGAGGCGTTGTCCCAGATTCTCGCCGACGAGACTCAGCATACGTCGCTGCGCACGAACTGCATCAACCCGGGGCCGGTGCGCACCAAAATGCGCCTGGAAGCGTACCCGGCTGAGGACCGGGACAAGCTGAAAACGCCCGAAGACATCCTGCCGACCTACCTGTACCTGCTGGGCCCTGACAGCCGTGGCGTCACCGGTCAGAGCTTCGACGTGCAGTAATAATTCAGCTTAATAAAGTACTTTAACTAACTAATTTCTATATATTTTTTCTCTTCCTTCGCGGACGTTTTCCAGTGACCGGCTGCGCTGATTCCGGTGCCGCCATTGCAGCGCTGCGGTACAGGAGACGCACCTGGGCCGGCGTCAGCGCCTGGTGGCGGCCGCGCGGCAGCTTGCGGGGCAACTCGATCGGTCCATAGCCGATGCGAATCAGGCGGCTGACCTGGTAACCGAGCGCCTCCCACAGCCGCCGCACCTCGCGATTGCGCCCCTCCCGCAGGCTGACGTTGAACCAGCGATTGCTGCCCTCGCCGCCGCCCGGTTCGACCGATTCGAACGCCGCGGCGCCGTCGTCCAGATCCACGCCCGCGCACAGCCTGGCAAGGTCCTCCCGGGTTGGCGCACCGTGCACTCGCACCGCGTAACGGCGCAGCAAGCTCGTCGAGGGGTGCATCAGCGCATTGGCGAGCGCCCCGTCGGTGGTGAAGATGAGCAGGCCCGTGGTCGCGATATCGAGGCGTCCTACGGCTACCCAGCGGGCGCCTGACAACGTCGGCAGTGCGTCAAATACTGTCGGTCGCCCGTCGGGATCGTGTCGCGAGGTTATCTCGCCTTCCGGCTTGTGGTAGACGATGTGGCGATGCACGACGCGGTCGGCGGCAACCTCGAGCGGCCGATCGTCCAGGGTGAATCGCTCGTGGCCACTGACTTTTTGCCCAACCTGCGCGACGCGGCCGTCAATGCGCAGGCGGCCGGCACTGATCCACGCCTCGATTTCCCGCCGCGAGCCGTGGCCGGCCGCCGCCAGGACTTTTTGCACCCGCTCGTACATGGCGCGCCCCTTCGTCGAGGGACGCCTAGCCGCCGGTCTTGGCGTCTGCCTCGATTTCGGTCTCGTCGTCGGCGGGCGAAATCGGGTCGGGCCAGGGACTGGCCTCGATCGGCTCCAGGTCGTCGTCTGCGTCGCCTGCTGCGTCCTCAGCGTCGGCACGAGAAGGGAAATCCGCAATCTCGGCGGTGAGCTGCTGCTCGTCACCGTACTTTTCCTCGGCGACCGCCGGCAGGTTCAGCTGCACGCGCAGGCTTTCCCAGTCGGAAGCATCTGCAAGCGGCGGCAGATCGTCGAGTTTTTTCAGGCCGAAATAGTCGAGAAACTGCCGCGTCGTGCCGAACATGGCCGGGCGTCCGGGGACATCGCGATGGCCGACGACGCGAATCCATTCCCGCTCGAGCAGCGTACGGATGATATTGGTACTGACCGATACGCCCCGGATCTCCTCGATTTCACCGCGCGTCATCGGCTGGCGGTAGGCGATGAGTGCGAGCGTTTCGAAAAGAGCCCGCGAGTAGCGCGGCGGTCGTTCTTCCCAGAGCTTTTGCAGCCGCTCCGCCATGCCGCTCTTGATCTGCAGGCGAAACCCGGAGGCAACCTCGGCGATCGTGATGCCGCGTGGCTCATACTCCTCGTTCAGGTTCGATATCGCTTCGCGAATGCGCGCTTTCTCGGGCTGCGAGTCGTCCTCGAACAGATTCTGCAGCTGATCGATACTGACCGGCCGGGCAGCCGCCAGCAGCGCGGCCTCTATGAAATACTTGATCTCGTTATCGTCCATGCGGGATGAAAGTCTCCGGGTCGTCGTGACCTACTCGTTTTCCGGCCCGACGTTGGCGCCGTCTTCAGCGACGAGTCGCACTGCGGACGCTGCGCGTACGTGCAGTGGCGCGTAGGCGTCGGCCTGCGCGACTTCGATCAGTGACTCCCGAAGGAGCTCGAGAATGGCAATGAAGGTCACCGCAACACCCATACGCCCTTCCTCGGGATCGAACAGCTCGACGAACGTGGTGAACGCATTGGCTTTGACGCGGGACAGGATCTCCGACATGCGCTGTCTGACCGACAGCGGCTCGCGCTGCACGTGCAGATTGGAAAACATTTCGGCGCGACGCAGGACATCGTGAAATGCGAGCAGCAATTCCTTCAATGTGACGTCGGGCAACTTGGTGGTGATCTTGCGCTCCGGCGCGTCGGCGCTGGCGACGAAAATATCGCGTTCGAGCCGCGGCAGGTCGCTCAGGTCTTCAGCCGCCTTCTTGAAACGCTCGTATTCCTGCAGGCGACGTACCAGTTCGGCGCGTGGGTCTTCTTCATCTTCCTCGTCTGCCTGCGGCCGCGGCAACAGCATGCGCGATTTGATTTCGGCGAGCATTGCAGCCATCAGCAGATACTCTCCCGCCAGCTCGAGCTGCAGCTCCTTCATGAGCTCGATGTATTCGATGTACTGGCGGGTAATCTCGGCGATCGGGATATCGAGAATGTCGATATTCTGACGGCGAATCAGGTACAGGAGCAGGTCGAGGGGTCCCTCGAAGGCCTCGAGAAACACCTGCAGCGCGTATGGCGGGATGTAGAGGTCCTGGGGCAGCTCGGTGACTGGCTCACCATCGACGACGGCGAACGGCATTTCTCGCTGGGCCGGACGCTGATCGTCCTGCCCCTCGGGCCTGGGCGCATCTTTACTGGTCAGGACTCTGAGTTCCGGTTTCATGGGTATCCCGCGCGAGGTGAGCGCATTTTAGCCTACTTCCGGTCGGGGCCCGCAATGCCCGTCATGCCAGCGCCGCGACATCGCCGCGCCCTTTACGCAGAATCTCGATGCTGCCGTGCGAAAGGTCGATCACCGTGGTCGGTTCAATGCCGGCCGGGCCGCCGTCGACGATCAGGTCGATTCGATTGCCGATCCTCGACTCGATTTCATGTACGTCATTCAGCGGCAGGTCGTCGCCGGGGAGCAAAAGGGTCGAACTCATGATCGGCCCGCCGAGTGCATCGAGCATGGCCCTCACGATGACGTGATCGGGAACGCGTAGTCCGATCGTGCGCCGCTTGGGGTTCTGCAGGCGTTTCGGCACCTCCCGCGTTGCCTGCAGGATGAACGTGTACGGGCCAGGCGTCAGCGACTTCAGCAGCCGGTAGGCCCAGTTGTCGAAACGCGCATACAGGCTGATTTCGGAGAGATTCGAGCACACCAGCGTGAAATTGTGTCGCTTGTCGGTCTGGCGTATGGCGCGAATGCGGTCCATGGCCCCCTTGTCGCCGAGGTGACAGCCGAAGGCGTAGCTCGAATCCGTCGGGTACACGATCAGCCCGCCTTCGCGAATCGTCTCGACGACCTCGTCTATCAGCCGCGGCTGCGGATGGGTGGGATGGATTTCGACCCGTTTTGCCATGCGCGGATTGTATAGACACTGGCGATCGCTGACCCGACTGGTCACGTTTCGACCACCCCCGGAATTGCGCTATTATCCGCACCCCGCGCCCCGGCCGGCCCGATCCGACATGCAGCTTTTCCTCGACTACGTCCCGATTCTCGCCTTCATTGCGGCGTATTTTTACCAGGACATCTTCTTCGCGACGATGGTGCTGATGGGTGTCATGCCCGTCGTACTGCTGCTCCAGTGGCTCATTACGCGCAAGGTCAATCGCATTTATCTCGCATCGACCGGCCTGGTGCTGGTTCTCGGCGCCGCCACGCTGGCGTTTCGTAACCCGACTTTCCTTTACTGGAAGCCGACGGTCCTTAACTGGGCCATCGCGCTGGTGTTTCTCGGCAGCCAGTGGATCGGGTCGAAAACGATCGTGGAGCGGATGCTGGGTGGAGCCGTGACGCTGCGAAAAGCGCAATGGCTGCGACTGAACCAGATGTGGGTCGGCTTTTTCGTTTTCGTCGGCGCCGTCAATCTGTACGTGGCGTACTCGTTCAGCGAAGCCTTCTGGGTCAAGTTCAAATTGTTCGGCATGCTCGGCATGACGCTGGTGTTCGTCGTTATTCAAAGCGTCTGGCTTTCGCTTGCCGCGCAAAAGAACGAGTCGGTGGCCAGCGATTCGGAGGCCTGAGCGTGTGGTACGCCATCATCAGCGAAGACGTCGAAAACAGCCTGCCGCTGCGCGCGAAAGCACGCGAGACGCACCTGGCGCGAATCAGGGGCCTTGTCGACGAAGGTCGAGTGCTGATCGCAGGCCCGCATCCGGCGATCGATGCGCAGGATCCTGGCCCCGCCGGTTTCACCGGCAGCCTCGTGGTGGCGGAATTCTCCTCGCTTGAGGAAGCCAGGGCGTGGGCAGATGACGACCCATATGTGGCCGCAGGCGTGTACGCCAGTGTTCGGGTCAAGCCGTTCAGGAAAGTACTGCCGTGACGGAACAACGCGTTGACAGCATCCGTCAGGTGCTCCAGGAGCGATTTGGGCCGCTGGAACTATTGGTCAAGGACCAGAGTCAATTGCATGCAGGGCACGCAGGGGCACGAGAAGGAGGCGGTCACTTCGACGTACGCATCGTCGCGGACGCCTTTGCCGGACTGAGCCGCATCGAGCGGCACCGGCTCGTCTACCAGGCACTTCAACAGCTTCTTGAAAATGACATTCATGCGCTACGAATCAAGGCACTGACGCCCGACGAGCGCTAACGACCCAATTTCCATTCGATATTCTCAAGACAGGATGATTCAGATGATTCGCAAACATCGTTCCCGCCCGCTGGGAACCGGATTCATAGCCGCAGCGCTGAGCCTGGTCGGCTCGATGGTTACGCCGACTGCGGTTGCAGACACTATATTCACGGTCAACGGCGTCGAGGTCGACAGCACGGTCGTCGATCTCTACTTCGAGAGCCGCCTGGGTAGCAGCGATGTGCAACCGACGCCGGAGCAGAGAGCGGTGCTGCTTTCGGAGCTCAAGGACATTTATGTGCTCGCGACGTCGGCACGCGCACGCGAACTCGCGGCCGACCCGGAATTGCAGGCACAGCTGGAGCTTCAGAGGCAGGGGCTGCTTGCAAAGGCGGC
Source organism: uncultured Gammaproteobacteria bacterium (assembly GCA_938003715.1). Lineage (GTDB taxonomy): Bacteria > Pseudomonadota > Gammaproteobacteria > Steroidobacterales > Woeseiaceae > SZUA-117. Next base: position 1,178 of record CALKYK010000065.1, on the reverse strand, counting down.
TGCCGATGCGTTCATTGCCAGCGTCAGCGTCAGCGAAGAGGAAATGCGGGCAATGTACGACGAGCAGGTCAAGCTCGCGCCGCCGCTGGACTTCAAAGCGCGGCACATACTCGTGGAAACCCAGGGCGAGGCAACCGACGTAATCGCTCAGCTGGATGGCGGCGCCAATTTTGAAGAACTGGCGAAGGAAAAATCGACGGGACCGTCGGGACCGAACGGCGGTGATCTCGGTTGGTTTTCACCGAACCAGATGGTCGCTCCGTTTTCGAATGCTGTACAACAACTGGAGGACGGCCAGTATTCGCCGGTACCCGTACAGACACAATTCGGTTGGCATGTGATTCTGCGTGAGGACTCTCGCGATTCGGTGCCGCCGACTTTTGATAGCGTTCGCGACGAGTTGCAACGTCAGGTTCAGAACGAAAAATTTCAGGCCCATCTGAACACGTTGCGCAGTGAAGTTCAGGAGTAACGCGACTGCTTTACTTAATGCAATTCATTTAACAATAAGGGCGCTCGTAAGCGCCCTTTTTTATTAGCAAAAAATGATTTGTGAGGCTGGTCACAGCCACCTTGCTGTGACCTACCTATACTTCGCTCCGAGTCGTCTCTAATCGCTCAGGGACGGCTTCTCCAACCCTCGCATCTCCTTAGTGTGATACGAGACTAAGTCGACAGGGACGTCGACTTTTTTTTGCCTGGAATTCCTAGCGTCTCTCCAATCGCAACTGCGGGTCAGCAACCAACATGTTGAGACTCGAGTAGGCCCTGCCCGTGATTGAGACCTGGTCGCCGATGCTCGGCGCACTTCCTGAAGCCAGCAGTGCGGTGTAGTCGACCGCCAATCCGCTAACCACTGCGATGCCTTTCGCGTAGTCGACCGAGTCCACGATCCCGGTCAGGAACGACGGCGAGTCTGCACGGAAACCGGCCGACTCAGCATCGACGATCGTAGCGTTCACGATACTGCCAGTGTCAATGTCGATGTGGCCGTAAACGGCAATATAGTCGTGCGTATCTGCGAATGTCGCGAAGATTGAATTCGCTCTGAGAAGAGTTTGTCCTAGAACTGAAATAAATTGCTCATTCGAGAATTCGACTCGCCCAACCAAAACGAGCCCGTCGCCACCAACGATGCTGCGGCCATCACCGCCGACGATGCTCAGGACATCGCCACC
>CALKYK010000064.1 GCA_938003715.1 uncultured Gammaproteobacteria bacterium | reverse complement strand
CTCGACGTTGCACGGCGGCCAGGAGTCGACGCTGCTCAGCATGGCACTGCCGCTGATTCACCATGGCATGGTGCTGGTCGGCATTCCGTTTACCGAAAAAGAGCTGAACGAAACCAGAACCGGCGGCGCACCGTACGGTGCGAGTCACATTACGTGGAATCGCGATGACGATGCCCTGTCCGACGACGAAACCAAGCTTGCCGAAGCGCTCGGCGCCCGCGTCGCGCGAATCGCGTTACGGCTCGCCGACTAGTGGCCGATGATCTCGCGGACGAACGGGATCGTCAGCCGCCGTTTCGCCTTCAGGGCCTCGCTGTCGAGGCGATCAAGCAACCGGTACAGGCTGGTCATGTCGCGGCGACTGCGATTGAGCATGTAGGTCGCGGTGTCGTCGGGCAGATCGAGGCCGCGATGACGCGCGCGGAGCTTGAGCGCGTTGACACGCTCTGCATCGGGCAACGCCGAAAGCTGGAATACAGGCAGTCTCGCGAACCGGCTGCTGAGGTCGGCGAGAGCAAATCCGCAGGCGCGCGGAGCAGCGTGTGCCGATGCCACAACCGTGCCGCCGGTATCGACGATCTCGTTTAGCAGCTCGAACAGGCCGAGCTCCCAGTTGTCGTTGCCGGTCACCGCGTGCACGTCGTCCAGGCAGACGAGACGTTGCGCGGCCAGCCCGTCGAGGAGCGCGGCTTCTTCCGTCTCAAGCTCGCCGAGGGGCAGGTAGATGCCGATTCCGGCGCGTTCGCAGAGCGCCTGCAGCAGGTGTGACTTGCCGGTGGCCGCGCCGCCGTGAACGAACGCACCCGGTCCGCTGCGGGTCGATGCGATCGCGTCCAGGAAAGCTACTGCTTCCTCGTTGCCGGCAGGCCAGAAGCTGTCGAAAACCGCGTGATCCTGAAGCTTTAGAGGCAGCGCCAGCTGGCTCAAGATTCTTTCGCTCCCCGGCGGCCCTCGATGGCGGCGACGATCTTCTGTGACTCCGGGTGCTCGGCGAGGTAGCGCTTGTAGGCGAAGCGAACCAGCACCGACAGCACCGCGGCAGCGGGCAGCGCCAGCAGGATGCCGAAAAAGCCGAACAACTGGCCGCCGGCGGCGACCGCGAAAATCACGATGACCGGGTGCAGCCCGATGCGATCGCCGACGAGCTTCGGCGTCAGCACCGAGCCTTCGAGCACCTGCGCAACCGTGAAAGTCGCCACGACACCGAGCAGGCGGAACAGCGGGTCGGGCTCCAGCGCAACGGTCAGCCCCGCCAGCCCGATGCCGAATATGAAGCCGAGATAGGGAACGAAGCTGACCAGCCCGGAAACGACGCCGATCGCGATGGCAAACTCGACGCCGACCACGGACAGCCCCAGTGAATAGACGACCGCGAGCGCGAACATCACCAGGATCTGGCCGCGCAGGACCTCGTCGGTTTCGCGGGCGAGTTCGAATACCGTGTCGCGCTGCTCCGCGGGAACGAGCGCTCCGAATTTTGCCAGGATCGAATCCCAGTCGCGCAGCAGGTAGAAAGTCAGGATCGGGATGAGAAACAGGCTGAACACGGCCGCCGCCAGCGCCCCGCCGGAACGCGTCAGCGAGGTCAGCACGGTCGCTCCCCAGTTGCCGGCCATATCGCTGTAACGCGACAGGAACGCGGCCAGGCCGACGTCCTCGCCACTTTCGATGCCGAGCCATTCCGTGATCCGGGGCAGCCACACCTGCTCGGCCTGCGCAACGATTTCCGGCAGCGCCGCGAGAAATGCGGAAATCTGCTTCTGGATAAGCGGTACCACGAGCAGCACGAGCAGGCCGATCGCGAGAAACGTGAGCAGGAAAACGCAAACGACGGCAATGGTTCGCGGCAGCTTCAGTCGCTGCAGCCGGTCCGCAAGCGGGTCGCCGATATAGGCCAGCAATCCCGCCGCGACAAAAGGCGTCAGGATCGGTGCGAGCAGCCATAACAGCAATCCGCTCAGCGCAATCGCTATCAGCCAGTTGTTGCGGTACGTGTTGCTCATGGTGCGGACTCCCTCGAATTCCGCGATGCCTCGATCGCGCGGCGCGCCCACGACCAGACGTAGTCGATGCCGCTGACGACGACGGTGACGACCACACCAGCACCGATGATCGTCACGGCGATCGGGTCCGGCCAGTCGAACGCGGCTCGGCTCAGGATGAACACGACCAGGAGCAGCTGCAGCGCGGTATTGAGTTTGCTGATACGCGTCGGCTCGCCCTGGACCGGCTGGATCAGGAAGTTGTAGGCCGTCGCTCCGCCGACGATGACGACGTCGCGCAAGATGATCAGTGCACCGAGCCACAGCGGAATCAGGCCGGTCGCGATCATCGTGATGAAGGTGCCGCCGACCAGAAGTTTGTCGGCGATCGGGTCCAGCAACGCGCCCACCCGTGTGTGCCAGTCGAAGCGCTTTGCCAGGTATCCGTCGACACCGTCCGAAAATGCCGCAACGAGAAACAGCAGCAGCGCGAGGTCATAGCGCCCGTCGACGATAAAATAAAGTGTCGGCGCAACCAGCACGATGCGCATGATCGAAATCGCATTCGGTAACCAGCGCAACGACATTACGTCCCCGGTACCGTACTACTGCGCCGGAACGTATCGATACTCGAGCGCATCCGGGGTCATCGGCAAGGGTGATGGGAAGGGATCGGTATCGAACTCGAAGTCCCGGGGTTGCGGCGGGCGACGATCGACTCGATCCATCATGATGTCCTCGCGCTCGAGGACCGTGCTCTGCGCCAGCGCGCGCTGGAGGCGCTCGATACCACCCTGTACGACGACGCGATAGGTGATTCGGTCGCCCGCCGCGGATTCCACCTGCAGTTCATCGAGGATGCGCAGACTCTGCAGGAAGCGCTGTACGGCGCCGTACGCGTTGACCGAATCGATGCCCGTTATCGTCAGCCGGATAGACTCCACGGGTTCCGAACCGCCGAAGGAAAACTGCGCTGCGAGCGCATCGGCGACGCCGTTGATCACCTCCTCCGGCTCGCCGTTGAAGTCCTGTCGACCGTTATTGAAATACCAGGTCCAGCGATACTGGCCGGTTTCCGGTCGTATCCGCCCGACCAGGATGGACGGCGCCGAATAGCGTTGCGATGCCAGCATCAGGCGCTCGTCGAAGCCACCCCAGATGTCGGTAAAGCTGACGAACTCCAGGTCGGTGGCATCGAGAGCCGGATAGACGATCGGGAGTCCGCGATAGGTCGCCGTTTCCTCGAGCCGCTCGCGAAGCAGGCGATTGCGGTCCAGCGGCCGGCGAAACGCGGGAACGCGTTCGTCGACGGCCGCCACGATCTCGCGATCGCCGAGGCCGCGGTCGACGGCGAGCCAGAGTATCGTCAGGGGCCTTTCGCTGCCCCAGATCGTGGCGCCGAACGCACGCAGCTCCCGCTCGATCGCCTCGCCGTCCAGCGTCACGACATAGGTGTCGCGCTCCCCTGTCCGGTAACTCAGAACGTAGCGACCGGGATTCGGAAAGCGCTCGGCCAGTTCCTCCGACTGGGCCGCGGCCGTGGTACCCGTAACGCGGACCAGCACCTGCGTCAGCGCGTCCCTGTAGGCCGTCGCCTGGGCATCCGGCTGGTTCGGGTCGTAGGGCACCTCGACGGTATACAACGACTCGAACTCGACCGCCTGCGCGACGCCGGCCGGCAACGCGAGGGCCATCGCCAGCACGACGACGCGGCAAAGTCTGGCCGTGAGCCTGTCACCCGGCCCGGTAGAAGTACGCTCAATCAAGCTTTTGCCCTGTTCGCGGACGGAGAAAAGGATGTTTCCCGTATCCAGTCGATTCTCTATTATATCGCCCTTGCCGGATTTGCCACGTTTTCACGCCAGGGACCGATCAGGAATGCAGGCATGCTTCCATGTCCGCTCCTGCCGTATCGGACCGCCATGACATCGAAACCACTGACCTACAAGGACGCAGGCGTCGACATCGACGCCGGCAACGCGCTCGTCGAACGCCTGAAACCGCACGTTCAACGCACGCAGCGCCCGGAAGTGCTGGCCGGTCTCGGCGGCTTCGGCGGCCTGTTCGAGCTGCCGCCGGGACGCTGGCAGGCACCGGTGCTGGTGTCCGGCACCGACGGCGTCGGTACCAAGCTGAAGCTCGCCCAGCAAACCGGGCGCCACGATACGATCGGTATCGATCTCGTCGCGATGTGCGTCAACGACGTGCTCGTGCAGGGCGCGGAACCGCTGTTCTTCCGCGACTACTTCGCCTGCGGCAGGCTCGATACCAAGGTGGCCGAGGACGTCATCGCCGGCATCGCCGACGGCTGCGTGCAGGCCGGCGCCGCCCTGATCGGTGGCGAAACGGCGGAGATGCCCGACATGTATCCCGACGGCGAGTAAGAAAGTGACGGAATCTGCGTAGGTATCACAGAAAGAGAAGACAGTATCAAAAATCACACGAATGGAGATAGTAACACGATAATT
>CALKYK010000063.1 GCA_938003715.1 uncultured Gammaproteobacteria bacterium | reverse complement strand
GCCGAGAAAACGGAGTGTACGCGCCAGTACATGAGGCTTTCGAGGCTGCGCTTGACGCCGTATCGCGCCGCATGAGGCTTTTTCAACAGGCCGCTAGATGATCTCGTCCTCGTCGAACATAGGATCCTCGTCGAGGTGATTTGCGAGTTCGCCGATCGTCGTTTCCGCGTCCTCGGTTTTCTTGATCCGTGCCACGTGAAAAATTCCGTCGCCTTCGTTGACGACCGGCAGGTTGGTGCGGCCGATCAGCAGGCCGCCTTCCTCGACCGGCACCGGCACCTCGACTTCGCCGAACGGGTCGGAGACCGCGCCGATCTGGTCGCCCACGTTCACCTGCTCGCCGATCGTCTTGAAGCTGCGCAAAAGGCCGCCGGCCGGCGCCCGCATCCAGTAGCTCGACGTCGAGCGTATCGGCTGCACCCTCAGTTTGGGCACGCCTTTCTTCGCGATCATTTCAAGCTTGCGCATGACCCGCAGGATGCCGGCGACGCCGGTGCGCACCGCGAACTCGTCGAAACGCAGGCCCTCGCCGGCTTCGTAAACGAGCACGTCGATGCCGTGCCATTTCGCGGCGAAGCGCAGCGAGCCGTCGCGGATCTTCGAATTCAGCACCAGCGGTGCGCCGAACTCCGTCGCCAGCTCCATCGTTCTCGGCTGTGACGGCGACACGCGAATCTGCGGCAGGTTGGTGCGGTGAATCGCCGCCGAGTGCAGGTCGATGCCGAAGTCCGATCGCGACACGATTTCCTGCATGAATATATGCGCGAGGCGGGATGCCAGGGATCCGGTCGCCTTGCCGGGAAAGGAACGGTTCAGGTCACGCCGGTCGGGCAGGTAGCGCGACCGGTTCAGGAAGCCGAAGGCGTTGACGACGGGAACGGCGAGCCGTGAGCCGAGCGGCCGTTCGATTTGCTGGGCGCGCAGCAGCCGGCGCAGGATCTCGCCGCCGATGATCTCGCCGGCGTGAACCGCCGCGCTGACGAACAGCGTGGGTCCGGGGCGCCGGCCGTGCACGACGTGCACCGACATCGAAACCGGCGTGTGATCGGACAGCACGCTGACCGGCAGGTCGACGGTATCGCGCTTCCCTGGCGCGATGACCTCGCCGCCGATCTCGAACGGCTTTCTGTCGGCCATCAGCCCTTGCCGCTGGTCCTGGTCTTGCCCGGTTTGGCCTCTTTTTCGATCAGCTCGATGATCATGCCGGCGACGTCCTTGCCGGTTGCGTTCTCGACGCCTTCGAGCCCCGGCGACGAATTGACTTCCATGACCACCGGGCCGTGGTTCGAACGCAGCATGTCGACGCCGCATACGCGCAGGCCCATCGTCTTCGCCGCCCGCGTCGCCGTCAGGCGCTCTTCGGGCGAAATCTTGATCGATTTCGCGCTGCCGCCGCGATGCAGGTTGGAGCGGAACTCGCCTTCGGCGCCGGTGCGCTTCATCGATGCGACGACCTTGCCGCCGACGACGAGCGCGCGGATGTCGGTGCCGCCGGCCTCCTTGATGAATTCCTGCACGAGGATGTTCACGTCGGCGCCGCGGAACGCCTCGATGACGGATTTCGCCGAGCGCTCGGTATCGGCGAGTACCACGCCGATGCCCTGCGTGCCCTCCAGCAGCTTGATCACCAGCGGCGCGCCGCCGGTCAACTTGACGACTTCATCAGTCGCTTTCGGGTCGTGCGCGTAGGTCGTGACCGGCAGCCCGACGCCGTCCCGGGCGAGCAGCTGCATCGAGCGCAGTTTGTCGCGGGAGCGGCCGATCGCCACCGACTCGTTGAGCGGCCAGACTCCCATCATCTCGAACTGGCGCAGCACCGCGGTGCCGTACGCGGTCACCGACGCGCCGATACGCGGGATGACCACGTCGTAATGCGGCAGCTGTTCGCCGTTGTAGTAGATCGTCGGCCGCCGTGAGGCGATGTTCATGTAGCAGCGCAGCGGATTGATGATGCGCAATTCATGGCCTCGTTCTTCGGCCGCTTCCTTCAGTCGTTGGTGCGAATAAAGGTTCGGATTGCGGGCCATCATGGCAATTTTCACGTTACGTCTCCTCTTTGGACGTTGCCGGCATGCCGGCGAGGTAGGACCGCCCCGGGTTGACCAGTATTCTCCGGCCACGGACCGCAGTCCGGCCCAGGATCAGGTCGAAGCCCATTTTCTCCCGGTCGGCCAGTGAGACCTCGATCGGCCAGCGGCGGCTGCCCAGCACCAGTGTCGTGCGGATAATGTAGCGTTCCTCGGGCTCACCGCTAGTATTTTTTATCGCTCGCCGGTCCACCAGCGGGCA
>CALKYK010000062.1 GCA_938003715.1 uncultured Gammaproteobacteria bacterium | reverse complement strand
TCATATTGGGCATTTCCACGTCCGTGATCAGCAGGTCAGGGTGCTGCCGCCGCAGCGCGTCGAGACACTGCACACCGTCGGGCGTGGCTTCGACGTCGAAACCGGCTGCCCGCAATGCCATCTGCAGCATGCGCCGGATCGACGCCTGGTCCTCCGCCAGCAGGATACGTTTCACAACTGCGAATCCTGTGCATGCTGCTCGAACCTGCAGTCACTGCCGTTACACTCTATCGACGACACGCGCGGCGGTTCGGAATCGTGCGGATCCGTCGTCGCCTCCGCAACGGATGCCTCGCCTGCCGTTACTGCATCCGCCGTGCCGAAGAACGAATCCATTTCTTCATCCAGGTCACGGTTCTGACGCTCCTGCTCTTGTTCGAACTGCTCGATGCGCTCGATGACGTCGTCATCCCCACTGCCGCTTTCCCGACCGACGATGGTCGGCGTGATCAGCACCACCGTTTCGGTATTCGTCACGGTGCGCTGGCGATTCGAGAACAGGCGTCCCACGACCGGGATACGCCCGACCACCGGCACACCGCGCTTGCTCTCGTCCGTGCGGTTCTTGATCAGGCCGCCGACGAAAATCGTTTTCCCGTCGGGCACGATCATCCGCGTCGTGACTTCGGTCGTCGTCTGTGACGGGATGCCGGATACGGGATCGATGGAACCGGTGCTGACCTCGGGATTGATGTCCATCATGATCTTGCCGTTCTCGTCGACGGACGGTGTGACGCGCAGGATGACACCGGACTCGAGAAACTCGATACTTTCCGTCGTGACCTGGTTGATCGTCGTCGTTACGGAGTAGCCGCGCCGGTCGCCGATGATGACCGAAGACTCCTGGTCTTCAATGGCGAGCAGTTTCGGCGTCGACAGCGTGCGCACGCGCCCCTGCGACGTAAGGGCGCTGAGCGTGGCGTTGATGTCCGGCGTGACGTAGTCGAAGAACAGTCCCGGACTGGACGGGTCGGCCAGCGACTGTGTCCCGAACTGGCCGGTGCCGCCTTCACTGTTGAAGAACTTCGACCAGTCGAGGCCGTACGAGTCCTCGTCCGTCAGCGTGATCTCGAGAATCTTTGCCTCGATCAGTATCTGCACCGGCTCACGATCGAGACTGTCGACGATGACCGCGATTCGGCGCAGGAACTCCGGCGTATCCTCGACCAGCACCATACTGCGGTCGGTGAATACGGTGATTTCGCCGTACTCCGAAAGGTACGGCTCGAGTATGCCCTGCATCTCGTCCACGCGGACATACTGCAGGTGAAAGCTCCGCACGTGCGTCAGCGCATCCGGCGCGTATTTACCGGCTTCGTCGCGATCGACAATGTAGTAATTGCCGTCGTAATGCTCGACTGCAAGTCCCGCGGCGTTGGCGATTGCGCGAATCGCAGCCGGCACCGTCATGTCGTAGAGGCTGAAAGACACCGGCTCCGCGCTGTCCGTCGACACGAACACGTTGACGCGCTGCTCGCGCGAGATCATTTCCATGACGTCGGCAAGATCCGCATCCTTCATGGTCATCGTGATGCGCGGCATCGTGTCCTCGGCTCGGACCGTTCCAGCCGGCGTCGACACGAGACAGGCAATGGCCAGGCCCGCCGCCGGCAGTCCGCGTGCAATGCAGTTATTCATCGTCGTCATCCGAACCCGATTTCACGTAAATGGTGACCTTGTTTTCGCCGCGTGAAAAAACCGCGCGATCCTCGTACACGGCAAGCAGCGTGTACCCGGAAACGCTTTCGCCTGCTTCCAGGATCCTGCCGCCCACGTTGGCCAGCTGCCGGCGGCTTCCGACCATCGTGGCGCGCAGGTCGAAGATGGGCGGTATGGGTCGTGCCGCCGTTCCCGCCGATGCCGGCTCGACAACGGCGGCTGCGGGTGGCCGCGAAAACGGGTTGTTGCGCAACGGCGGCGGCTCGGAAGCCACAACGCTATTCAGGACGAACCCGATGCACAGCGCGATTGCCAGCATTGCCGATGCCCGTTTCATCAGCGCACCGCCCGGTACGACGCGAGACTCAGTTCCGCCAGCAGCTGCGGTCGCTCATCGCCGTTGTCACGCCGGCGCAGGCTGTATTCCTTGACCACGACGTAGCCCAGCTCGTCTCGCAGGTGCCACAGCCATCGATACAGGTCGTTGTACTGCCCGATCAGCTGCACCTTGAACAGCATTTCCTGGAAAATCTGCACACGTTCGCCGATTGCCGGTTCCACGCTCAGCAGAACGACGTCGTTGTTCCACGAAACGCGCTGCAGCCTGCCGATAATGAAAGACTCGATCTGGCGCACCGGCAGATTGGCCATGTCGCCGTGGAGACGACGCTTCAGCTCTTCGATGGCCGCATGCTGTTCCCGGAGATGGCGATCGAGTTCGCCACCGTCGCGGGAAGCCTGCGCAAGCGAGGCGACCGTGCGCTGCGCCGCGGCCAATGCCTTGACGTTGGGGATCACGGTCGCCGACAGCAGGCCCACCGTAATGACTGCGCCGATGCCGAGAAGCAGGAGTCGCAGCTCGCGCAGGCTGGCTTTTTTCAGCAGCTCGTCCATCACGTGTCCAGGAAAGCGCTGTTCAGAACCAGCGTCATCTCGAAATCGACGACCCGACCGCCTGTGTTGTCGGACAATGCCGTCTTGCGCACGTTGACGTCCTTGATGTCGGGCTCGAGGAAAAGCCCCCGCACGAATTCGGACAGCGCTTCGTGATCCTTTGCCTGCCCGTTGATCGTCATGTGCGTTTCCACGGACAGGTCGGCCTCGTTTGTCGCTGCATCGTCGGCGACGATGATGAAGTAGCCGGTTTCGATGCCGCGCGTCTGCCCATCCACGACAACACCGGCGCGGCGAAAGCTCCAGTCGACGAACCATAGATCGCCGGGGACCAGCGCGCGATCGATGATCGAGAAGATGTCGTCGATTGCGGCGCCGGCGCGGAGTCCGCGAAGCAGTGACCACTGCTGCTCGAATTCCCCGCGCTCGACCCGGAGCTGCTGCAGCTGAAGTTCCTGCTGCTCGGTGATCGCATTTTCCGACTTGAGTCTTGCAGCCTCGGCCTGGGCGCGCTCGATGGCTCCGCCGAGCAGCGCGGCGACCGCAAGGATGGCTACGTTGATGCCGGCGAGGATCGACACGTAGCGACGCAAGACGCCGCGCCGGTGTATCCAGTCGCGGTAGTCCGGCGGGATCAGGTCCAGTTCACGCATCGACGAGCCGTCGCAGTGAAAAGCCCCTCGCGACTGCCAATTCCGGCGCCGAACGGTTCGGATCCGGACTGCGCGCCTCCGAACCGAACGGGCGCAGCGGGTCCGGGATCTTCGCGACGTCGATTCCGATCATGCGGCCGAGCAGCGACTCTGTGCCGGTCCAGCGCGCGATGCTGCCCAGCACGAATATCCGCGACACTGCGCCGCCCCGCGTTTCGGCGGCGGCGTACAGGCAGACGCGCTTGATCTCGTCGACCAGCGACAGGAACTGCGGCTTCAGGATCTCGATGATCGTTGCCAGCAGGTCTTCCTCGTCGATCGTCGCATCGCCGTTGCGGGTATCCATTGCCGAGCCGACGCCGGCACGCACCATCAGCGACTGCGCCATGTCCGCCGTCATTTCCAGCGCATCGGCGACCT
>CALKYK010000061.1 GCA_938003715.1 uncultured Gammaproteobacteria bacterium | reverse complement strand
AGAACCGTCCCTGGTGCGCGTAATAAAGCGCCTCGCCGAAGTACAGGTCACGGAGCTCGTCGCCCTGGCTGCGGGCACAGACCAGGAGGACCAGTAGCCCCAGCACGTAGCGCGTTGCGCCGGCCATGGTTTACCAGTCTCCGACCCGGATTCCGCTCTTACCCGACTCCGGTCCCGCCAGCGTGATACCGATCGCTTTCGGTTTCACGTCCTTTGCGAAGACGAAACTGCCTGACTCCTCGAAATCCGCGCCGCTCTCGCGCTTGCCGATCACGGTCACGCTGAGCTCATGGTCGCCGGTCGTGACGTTGCCGGTGAAAATGCGCTGTACGCCGCCTTTGCGCAGCGCTTCGAGCTCCTGGAAGCTGTAGATGTGATGGGTCGCGAGCTGGCCGTCGATTGCGATCTGCACCGCATCGAGGCGAAACGCCTCGCCCTCGTCGAGTGCGACGAACAGTGCGAGCTGGGTGTTGGACGGGTACAGCAGGCGCTCCTCGAGCATGCCGAGTTCCGAGGCAATGCCGAGCACATCGGTTTTGATTTCCTGGACCTGCCCGTCCAGGCTGCGCATGTCGTCGACAGCGAGTTCCTGTGCAAATGACGATGCTGTAATGCCGTAAATCAGCAGCCCCAGCACCGCTGCACGTATGTAATGCGTCATCGCGGAAGTCCTTTTCGAGTTGACATATTCCATATGCGGGACCTGCGGATCGCGGGACGGTACGAATGCGCAGGCAATACCAAGTCTTCGCCAATTGCCGGTGTTTATCTGTGAACTGCGCCTCAGTTCGGCCGCACTTCGATCGGCGCCGGGGAATATGCTGCTGCCCTTCGATCGAAGGCTGCGATGCCGCCCTTTTATAAGGAGTGCGGTGTCAGGCGGCCGGGATGACGCGGCCGGGATTGAGCAGGTTCCGGGGATCGAGGCTCGACTTCATGCGGCGCATCAGTTCGATCTCCGCCGCGTTGCGGCTCTGCGGCAGCCATTCGAGCTTTTCGAGGCCGATGCCGTGTTCGGCCGACACCGAGCCCCCGTAGTTCGCGAGCGGGCCGTACACGCATTCGTCGGACGCCCGGTGCGCCGCGCCCGGTTCGTTGGGGCGGACGAAGAAATGCAGGTTGCCGTCCGCGACGTGGCCGATCGTGAACAGGTTCCCGTGCGGCCACTTCGCGAGCACGTTTTTGCCGACTTCCTCGACGTAGGCCGACATGTGGCGGATTGGCAGGCTGACATCGTAGAGAAAAACCGGCTCGGGTTCGAGTACGTCCTCGAAGTTCTCGCGAATCTCCCAGATTGCGCGCGATTCGGCGGCAGACTTCGGTATCACGGCATCCGCGATGATGGCGTTTTCCAGGGCCTCGCCGAGGACGGCCTCGAAGTGCGCTGCGCCGGACCCCGCATCGCCGCTTTCTGCCTGGAGCACGACGTAGAACGGATGCTCCCGGGACAGCGGCGCCCGGTGGCCACCCGGTTCGGTGACGGCGCGATAGTACTCGCCCCACATGATCTCGAATGCCGACAGCGCACCGCCCAGGCCCTGCTGGACGTGCGCGAGAAACGCGGTGACCGAATCGAATCCCTGCATCGCCACCAGCGCATCCTGGCGGCCCGCCGGCTGGCGATAGAGCCGCAGCACCACCCGCGTGACGATGCCGAGCGTGCCCTCGGTGCCGATGAACAGCTGCTTGACGTCGTAACCGGCGTTGTTCTTCAGCATCTGGTTCATCGACGAGACGACGGTGCCGTCCGCGAGCACTGCCTCGAGACCCAGCACCAGGCTGCGCATCATGCCGTAGCGCAGCACGTTGATGCCGCCCGCATTTGTCGCAACGTTGCCGCCGATCGTGCAGCTGCCGCGGGCACCGAGGTCGAGCGGGAAAAACAGGTCCTGCTCGGCGACCTTTTCCTGCACCGTCTGCAGCACGGCGCCGGCTTCGACGATCGCGATGGCGTCGACGGTATCGATGTCGACGATGCGGTTCATCTTCTCGAGCGACAGCACGACATCGTCGCTGCCTGGCTCGCATCCCTGCACGCAGCCGGTGAGGCCGCCGTGCGTGATGACCGGCTGGTTCGCGGCATGGCAGATGGACAGCATCTGCGACACCTCTTCAGTCGTGCGCGGCAGAAGGATCGCGCGCGCGGCGAGCGGTGCGCTGTTCCAGTAGCTGGTGGCGCGCTCGGCAACGGCCTCGCCGGTCAGCACCCGGTCAGCGCCCAGGCGCTCGCTGATCTGTGAGACGACTTTGTCCATGGTGTTGTCCGTTGCTTATTCTGCCACCGATTCCCTCTTACCGTTGCTGGCTGGCGCCAGCGCACGGCGTGCTAGCATGCGCGCAACCATAACATTGCGTACCAGAACCCAATGTCGACGCTTCCCGAGAAGATCGCCATCGTCACCGGCGACCCGTCGCTCCCGGACCCGACCAAGCAGCATCACCGCTACGGCCCCGAAGATCTGGAGCTGCACGACGTGATGCGTGACGCGTTGGCCTCGCTCGGGCGCTTCGAGTTCATCATCATCGAGAAGCACCAGGGACTGTTCGACGCGATCCGCGCCTTCGCGCCCGACCTCGTCGTCAACTTCTGCGATACCGGGCTGTACAACCGCCCGGAGAACGAGATTCACATCGCCACCGAACTCGAGCTGATGGGCGTTCCCTATACCGGCGCGCCACCACGGGCCATGCTGATTTGCTACGACAAGCAGCTCGTGCGGCTCGCCGCGGAGGCGATGGGCGTCGACGTGCCGGCCGAGCGCTTCGTCGCTGCGGGCGACGTCGCGGACTTCGTGCCCGTAACGTTCCCGTCGATCATCAAGCCGAACACCGGCGACGGCAGCGTCGGCATCACGAAGGACTCGGTCGTCGACAACGCTGCCGAAGCGCGCGACTACCTGGACTGGCTGATGACGGAAATGCCGGGACGCGACGTGATCGTCCAGGAGTACCTGCCCGGTCCCGAGTACGGCATGGGCATCATCGGCAACCCCGATGGCGAATTCGAGCCGCTGCCGATGCTGGAAGTCGATTTCTCGAAGCTGCCGGACGGACTGGTGCCGATCCTGTCCTTCGAATCCAAGGCCGAACCCGATTCGCCCTACTGGACCGACATCGACGTCAAGCCGGCGACGTTGCCGGAGGCCGAACAGCACCGGCTCGCCGAGCGCTGCCGCGCGCTGTTCCGGCGCCTTTCGCTGCGCGACTACGGGCGCTTCGATTTCCGCACCGGCACCGACGGCACGATCCGGCTGATGGAGGTGAACCCGAACCCGGCCTGGGGCTTCAACGCGAAGCTCGCGATCATGGCCGGGTTTGCGGGGCTCTCGTACGCAG
>CALKYK010000060.1 GCA_938003715.1 uncultured Gammaproteobacteria bacterium | reverse complement strand
AAATACCAGCCGCGGCCGGTTGACGAGCGCGACGGCGAGCAGCAACCGCTGGCGCTGCCCACCGGACAGCTTGCGATTGTCGCGATCGAGCAGCTCGCCGAGCGAGCAGGTGTCGACGATAGACGCAAGGTCCGCCCGGCGATCGTAGAGCGCCTGGAACATTTCCAGCGTTTCCCGCACCGTGATGTAGTCCTGCAGGGCGGTGTTCTGGAACTGGATGCCGGCTTCTTCGCGGAAGCGTTTGCCGGCGGGTTCACCGTAGTAGAAGACCTCGCCCGAGGTCGCGGGTGTCACGCCCTCCATGATCTCGACCGTGGTGGTCTTGCCGGCACCGTTCGGGCCGAGCAGGCCGAAGCAGCTGCCCTCCGGAACGCTGAAGGACACATCGTCGACGGCGAGCACTCCCGGGTACTGCTTGACGAGGTGGCGGGCTTCCAGTGCGACGGGTCGGGACATCGGGCTTTCGGGGCGGCGTGAGGCGCGTAAGGTTACCTGCGGGCCACGGCCGAAACCAGCGCCGGGGGGCATGCAACCGTAGTGCCGTGGGCGGCATCTAAAGCGCACCAGAACCCAATCAAACCGCGGGGAGGAACGTCATCATGCGGAGAACACCGAACACCGGAAGCGCCGTCGCGTGGCTGGCCGCGCTCGCGCTCGTTTTGCCGCTGGCGGCGCTGGCCAATGCCAACAAGAGCATTACGATCGGCGACGACATCGAGACCGGCAGCGAGACGACCGTCAACGGCAGCATCTCGGTCGGCGATCGCGCCGTCATCAACGGCCGGCTGGAAACCGTAAACGGCAAGATCCGTATCGGCAACGATACGCGCCTCGGCGATGCCGAGACGGTCAACGGCAGCATCGAGGTCGGCAACGGCGTATCGGCCGAGGACTTCCACAGCGTCAATGGCTCGATTCGCCTCGGCATGAACGTTATCGTCGACGGCGAAATCGAGGTCGTGAACGGCAAGATCACGCTGGACCGGGGCACCTCCGTCGCCGACAGCGTCGAGAACGTCAACGGGGAGATTCGCCTGGTCGGCGCCTCCGTCGGCGGCGACGTGAAGACGACCCAGGGCGACATTTCCATCCTCGAGGGCTCAATGGTGCAGGGCGACGTCGTCGTGCGTAAACCCGGCGGCTGGGGCTGGAGCGAGCGCCGGCGCAAGCCGACTGTCGTCATCGGCCCCGGTTCGACGGTCGCGGGGCAAATCGTGCTCGACCAGGAGGTCGATTTGTACATATCCAATACGGCGCAGGTCGGTGGCGTCACGGGCGAGATGAGCATGGACGACGCGGTACGATTCGGCGGCGCGACGCCGTAACCGGCGGCCGGCACTTTCGATTGTGCGGCCGCATTTCGGTAAGGTGCCGTGCGCGGTAGAATCCCGCGGTGCTCGACACGGCCCGCCAACTGCCGCTTTTTTCCGCCGATGACGAGGTGCGCGAACGCCTGACCGGCTTTTCCGTGCGGGAAAGCACCCGCGCGCGCCGCCTGTCGATCAAGGTCTTTCCGCGAGGCCGCGTCGAGGTCGTCGTGCCGCGCCGAACCCGGCCGGCCGAGGTGCGCGCTTTCGTCGAGGAGAACCGAGACTGGATCCGCCGCGCCCGCGATGAGTTTGCCGCGGACTGCGAGCCCGAAGCATTTGCGCTGCCGGCCCGTATTGCACTGCCTGCGATCGGCCGCACGTTCAGCGTGCGGTATTGCCGGGCACCCGGCCAGCCGGCGGTGCGCTGCCGGGAATCTGCGAACGTTTTGACCGTCAGCGGACCGGTCGAGGACGAGCAGGCCGTCGTGGCGGCGCTCAGGCGCTGGCTCACGCGGCTCGCAAAGCGCGAGTACGCGCCGCGACTTAAGGCCCTCGCAGCCCTGACCGGCACGCCGTACAGCCGCATGCAGGTGCGCATGCAGCGCACCTGCTGGGGCAGCCGCAGCGCGCGCGGCACGATCAGCCTGAATCTCTGCCTTTTGTTCCTGGCACCGGAGCTGATGCGCTACCTGATGATTCACGAGCTGTGCCACGGCCGGCACATGAACCACTCGCGTCGCTTCTGGCGCTTCGTTGCGCAGTTCGAGCCCGACTGCAGGCGCCTGGACCGGCGCCTGTCGGACGCCTGGCGGGACGTACCTGTGTGGCTGGGAATCTGTTAAGAAACATTAACTAATGTATATTTCTTAATGTCGTTTCCTATCCCTGATCCAGCAGCTCGCGCAGGTTGATCACCGCGGCGTTGGCACGCGCCAGGTAGTTCGCCATGACCAGCGAGTGGTTCGCGAACAGGCCGTAGCCGCCGCCGTTCAGCACCAGCGGCGAGCGGAGCGGCTGCAGGCTCGCCTCGAGCTCGCGGATGATCTGGCGCACGCTCGCCTCGGCGTTCTTGTCCTCGAGTACGTGCGCGAAATCGAACTGCGCGGCGCGGAAAAAATGCACCAGCGCCCACGCCGTGCCGCGGGCTTCGAAGAAAATGTCGTCGATCTCGAACCACGACGTCCGTACCGGCACGCGGTCGCCGAGCGGCGAGCTGGCTTCGGCGGCCGGATCGCCGGCGAGGTCGGTATTGATCACGTCGGTTGCCACGCTGTCGCCGAGCCGGCGCGTCAGGCTGCCCAGCCGCTTCTCGACCTGCGCCAGCCATTCGCGGAGATTGTCGGCGCGGGCATAGAACTGGGCGTCGCTTTCACCGATGCCGGAAAGGCGGTCCCGGTAGCGGCGGAAGCCGTCGATCGCGTCCCGGTACTCGGATTCTGTGCGCGGCAGGATCCATGACTCGCTGTCGAAGAATATCTTCGGCTCGGCAAGCGTCAGGTCCGGGTCTTCGCGCGACTGCGACTGGCTGCGGCTGTAGTCGTTGCGCATCGCACGCGCGAGATCGCGGACCTGCTGCAGCACGCCGAATTCCCAGTTCGGCATGTTGTCGAGGAAAACGCTCGGCGGCGCAACGTCGTTGCTGAGGTAACCGCCCGGTTTTTCGAGCAGCGTCTCCGCGACCCGGATCAGCGTATCCGCGGTCGAAAACCCCACGACGATCCTGTCGCCGTTCGCCTTTTCATTGACCCAGAACGTGTCCGGAGATCTCGACCAGTACCAGCCGAGCACCAGGTTGACCAGCAGGAGGGCGCCGAGCCCCCAGCCGGCGGCGTGTACCCAGAGCGGTTTCGACACTTTC
>CALKYK010000059.1 GCA_938003715.1 uncultured Gammaproteobacteria bacterium | reverse complement strand
GTATATCACCGGGGCGATCTTCACGAACAAGGACGATGCACTGATCGACGGAGTCATTACTGCGCACGACCGCCTCGATCTCACCCAGTTCGATACGGAAACCGCGAATCTTCACCTGGTTGTCGAGGCGACCAATGTACTCGAGCGCCCCGTTTTCGCGAAATCGAACCTGATCGCCCGTTCGATACAGTTTTCCGCCGCCGTCTGTGACCGGATTGTCGATGAACCGTTCCTTCGTCAGGTCGGGCTTGCCCAGGTAACCATTGCTGACCCCATCGCCCCCGATATATAGCTCGCCGGGTACGCCGATCGGAGTCACCTGCAGGGCTGGATCGAGTACGTAGACCTGCGTATTCGCGACGGGTGTGCCGATCAGCGGATCATCGTCTTCGTTCTTTATCTGGTAACCGGTCGACCAAATTGTCGTCTCGGTCGGCCCGTAGTAATTGAATAATTGGGACGCTCTGCTGACCAGCATTTTGGACAGAGCGGGTGACAGCGCTTCGCCGCCGACAACAAGTCGCAGGTTTTTCTTGCCTTGCCACCCTGCCGACACAATACCCTGCCAGGCGGATGGTGTTCCCTGTGCGAAGGTTACATCGTGCCTGTTCATCATTTCTGCAAGCTCGACGGGATTCAAAATGCTGTCCCGGTCGGCGATAACGATCGTGCTGCCGCAGGCAAGCGGGACGAGTAATTCCAGCACCGCGATGTCGAACGACAGCGTCGTGATTGCAAACACGACGTCCTGTTCGTCCATCCCGGGTGCAGCTCGCATAGCGTGAATGAAATTAGTCAGGTTCCGCTGTGTTACCGCCACTCCCTTTGGCTTGCCAGTGGACCCCGACGTGTAGATTGCATAGGCGAGGTCGTTCGGCGTTCGATCGACTTTAACGTCGAATTCCGTCGATTGTGGACCGCTGACGACGTCGGCAAGCTTGCCTACGTCGATCATGTTCACGGACCGGGGATCGAACAGATCGGCCACGCTTTCTTCGAAGAGCACGTGAGACACACCCGCGTCGCCAACGATGTAACGGATACGATTCCTGGGGTACTCAGGGTCGAGCGGCAGGTAGGCTGCGCCGAGCCGGAAAATCGCCAGCATCGCAATCAGCATCATTTCGGATCGGTCGACACAAACCGCAATCATCGTGCCAGGTCGCGCACCCTGTTCATGCAGCATGCGTGCGAGCCTGTCAGACTGCTCGCGCAGTTCACGATAGGATATTTCGCGACTCCTGGAAATGGCCGCGATCTTGTCCGGTCGGGCTTCGGCTGCAGCAAGAAACAGCTCGTACATGGGCACATCGGGGTCGTACTCGAGTTGCGTGGCGTTCCATTCCACGATCTGACGCCGACGTGACGGCTCATTCACCACCCGGACGGATGTCAGCGACTTGTCCAGGGACCCGGTGACGTCCCGAATCAACGTTTCGAGATTTCGCAGCAACTCCTTCGCGAATTGCTCAGTGAAAAGGCTCGTTGCGTATTCGAGCTGCAGCATCGTGCCATTCTCATCGGATTCCAGTGAAAGGCTGAGATCCGTTTTGGCGACTTTGCTGGGTAAAGCGACCGTGCGCGCGCGAACACCATCGGTTTTCAGCACCGGATCGACGTCGACCTGGCTGAACATCGTCTGGTAGATCGGCGTGCGGCTCGTGTCTCTCGGTGGCTGCAGTTCCTCGACCAGCGTGGCGAACGGAATATCCTGGTTGTCGAATGCCTCGAGGCACACTGTTCGAACCTGTCCCAGCAGTTCGTGAAAGGTCACCTCGGGCGTGAATTGCAAACGGAGCGGCAATGTATTGACGAAACAGCCGACAATTCCTTCTGTTTCGGTGGTCCTTCTGTTAGCGATCGTCGTTCCGATGACGACGTCCGTCTGTTGTGTGTAGCGAAAAAGCAGCGCGGCATATGCGGTCAGGAAATAAATATAGGGAGTTACCTGTGCTTCATCACAGCTCGACCTGATCTTTTCCATCTGGTCCGGCGCGATGGCCAGAGACACCTGTGCGCCTTTCGTCGACCGGACCGTCGGCCGTGGAGATTGGGTCGGAACGTTTAATGTCGGGAGCTGACCCGAAAGGCGAGTCCGCCAGACATCGAGCTGCGCGCGCGCGCCGCCGCTGCGTACCCAGTTGTGTTGCCACTTTGCATAGTCTCGGAACTGGGGCATGGCCTGTTCGAGCTCGAAGTCGGCCCGGTCCGTCAGGCCCGAATAAACGCGAAGCAGGTCTTTCAGAAAAATATTTGCCGACCAGCCATCGAAGACGATGTGATGCACGACGAGAACGAACAGAAACTTGTCCTGCTCACGCCGTATCAGTGCCGCACGGAAAAGAGGTCCTCGTGCAAGATCAAAACCTTCCGTCATGAGGCGATCTATGAACCGGTCAACGTCCGCGTCCCCGGCACCCGTCATGTCCTCGACGCGCAGTGAAACACGCAGCTCGTCGTCGACATCAAGAACGGGCTCGACCGAATGCACTGAAAATGTCGTTCGCAGCGAATCGTGACAGTTAACAACCTGTTCGAGAGCCTGCTGCATCCGTTCGCTTTCGATCGACCCATTCAGTTCCAGGCAAATCGGGACGTTGTACAGCGGGTCCATCGGATCGAGCTGGTCCAGGTACCAGAGGCGCTGCTGTGTATGTGTGGCAGGAACCGCTTCGTCGGGAGCGACGGCTCGAATACCCTCAAAATGCGGCGCCGAATCCTCTCGAGAATCCCGTATTAACGCAGCGAGCGCCGACACGGTCGGATTCTGGAAGATCGAAGTGACCGGCAGGTTGACGCCTAGAGCCTGGTTGAGACGCGAAACAACCCGCGTGGCGAGCAACGAATGACCGCCGATGCGGAAGAAATTGTCGTCGAGATGTACGGCGTCGGGATCCAGATCCAGAACTTCTGCCCAAGTCCTGCATATCTGGATCTCGTCGGCAGACGTTGGCGGGCGCCCCGACGCGACCGTGTCGGTCTCGGCAACTTCAGGGACCGGAAGCGCGGCGCGATCGATCTTGCCGTTCGGCGTCAGAATAAAATCGGCAACCTCCTGCAAAAAGCCCGGAACCATATATTCCGGCAGGCTCTGCATGAGGAAATGTCGAATATCGTCAGTGGATGCCGCACCGTTCTGTTCGACTTTGAAAAATCCGGCAAGCGAGTGCGGCGTCTGGCCGTCAGGTCCATTGACCACAACGACCGCCGCCTGTACCACCTGCGGATGCGAAATCAGCACCGACTCGATCTCACCCAGTTCGATCCGGTACCCACGAATCTTGACCTGAAAGTCGGTGCGCTCGAGAAACTCGACCTGGTTGTCCCTGTTCAGGCGAACGACGTCCCCCGTCGCATATATCGTATCGAATTCGCCTTTGCCGTACGGGTTGTCGAGGAATCGGGCGGCCGTGAGTCCCGGGTTGTTCAGGTAACCGCTGGTGAGTCCGACACCGCTGATATAGAGCTGCCCGCGAGCGCCGCGCGGAACCGGTTGCAGCATTTCGTCGAGGATATAAATCTTCGTATTGTCTATCGGCTGGCCGATCGGGGGCGCAGCTTCATCGCGTTTGCCGCCTGGAACGTCACAACAGGTGGTGACTACCGTGTTCTCCGTCGGACCGTAGTGATTGACGAGTTTGAAAGGCAGCGTCCGAGACGGATACTGGCGCAGTTTGTCGCCACCGGTCAGCAGGAACTTGAGTTCGGTTTCATCGCTCGTAAAGTCCCGCAAAAACGCTTCTGCTAACGGCGTTGGAAGAAAGCTTATCGTTATTCGATGCTGGGCATACCAGTCTGCCAGTGTAGATGGCGACAACCGAACCTCGTCGTTGCCGAGATAAATGCTCGCGCCGGCCGACAGGTAAGGCCAGAGCTCCCAGACCGATGCGTCGAAACCCAGACCGGCAAGTGATGTCGCCCTGTCGCCGGCCGAAACGCCATAGGCGCGCTGATGCCAGCGCACCAGGTTGAGCAGGCCCCGATGGTGAATCGGAACGCCTTTTGGCGTTCCCGTCGATCCGGAGGTATAGATCAGGTAGGCGCCGGACGACGGGCTGAGGGCCGCCTTGATTTCGACATCGCCAACGTCGTGATCGAAGCGATCGTCGCACTCAATAAACTGCACGATTGACGCATCTGTGAAATCGGAGCCGAGAATCGTCTTGCTGGATATCAGCGCGGTTGCGCCCGAGTCCTCGAGCATGACCTGAAGACGCAGGCGGAGCGTGGCCGGATCAATTGGCAGATACGCGGCACAGATACGGAGAATTGCCAGGAGCGCCGCGACAAGATTCGGCGATCGCGGCATCTGTACGGCGACGACGTCACCGGACTTCGTGCCTCGTTCGTATAACAATCCGGCGATCGCAGCAGATCGCCGCTCGAGTTCGGCATATGTTATTTGTTCCAAATCCGACACAATGGCGATTGCGTCAGGTGTCTCACGGCACTGGTCGACTACGAGTTCAGGAACGAAGAGATCGTCGGCAAGCGGCGATACCGTATCGTTTAGCTCATCCAGCAAGAAGCGTCGTTCCGAATCGCCAAGGCATGTCAGCGATGCGACCGCCGAATCCGGCGAATCAACGATATTTTGTAACAGGATCACGTAGTGATCGAGAAGTTGTTTGACTGATTCCCTGTCGTACAGGCCGGTGTTGTATTCGATGGCAATACCGAGGCCGCTTTCGTGTTCGTTGACGATGAAGCTCAGGTCGACCTTCGACGTTTTTGTATGAATCTGATCGTGCGCGACTTCGGTTGCGACGATTCCGTCGAGTTCGAAGGACGGCGGCGGAACGTTCTGGACAGCAAACATTACCTGGAAAATGGGGTTCAGGCTCAAATCCCGATCGATGTCGAGATCCTCGAGTAGCAGTGAAATCGGGATGTCGGCGTTGTCAAACGCAGTCAGGACCGAATCCTTTGTCGACCGCACAAACTCGGAAAAGGCGGTATCGGGTTCGAGCGTCGATCTCAAAGCCAAAGTTTCGACAAAAAAACCGACGACGTTCTCGAGTTCACGCTGACGTCTGCTGCTGACCGGAGTGCCGATGACAAAGTCCTTCGCCGCGGAATACTTTTGCAGCAGGACCAAAAACGTCGCATACAACAGGACGAATTGGGTAACGTCCAGTCGCCGCGCAAGTGCCTTGACAGATTCGGTCAGCCCGGTTGGCATGTCCCGTTCGAGGTAATTGCCATCGACCGTCAATCTCGACGGGCGAGGCCGATCCGTCGGCAAGCGACTGACGGGCAGGTCTCCCGAAAGTTCGCATTTCCAGTAGGCAAGCGATTTCGCAGCGGCCGGAGTCTCGAGGTTTTGGCGCTGCCAGTCCGCGAAATCCACCATTTGACAGGACAGCGAGTGATCGGAATCGTGAAAATTTGATTCGTCGTTGTTCGCGGCACGATTGTAGAAGTGAGCCAGGTCGCGAAGCAGGACGTGAACAGACCATCCGTCACTGATGATATGGTGCGTCACGATGAGCAGAATGCTCGAGTCATCAGGCAGTCTGAGCAGATGAGCGCGAATGAGGCTGTCGGTTTCCAGATCGAAAGGTTGTTGAATGTAGCGCTGCAATTCTCTGGAGATGGTGACATCCGACAGTTCGGGAGCGTCGCTCACCGTGATTTCGAGCGTGGATGTTTCATTGACCACGCATGCCGGCCCTCGATCCGACTCGCGAAAGTTGCAGCGCAGGGCCTCGTGCTTGCGGACAAGGTCGTCAAAGGCGCGTTGCAGGAAGTCCAGCCTCAGGTCACCCTCGAGGCGCAGCGCCGTCGGTATCGAGTAGACACAGGTGCCCGGGAACAGACGGTCGATCGTCCACAGCTGCTCCTGCGCATAAGTCAAAGGATAGTCCGCGCCGGGGACTCGATCGATTCGCGAGACGCGAGTAGCAGAATCGGTCAGATTCTCTCCGGACCGCAGCGCCTTCAAAAGTTCGGCTTTTTTATCCTCTAGATTCATTCCGCTTCGTCAGTCGTTCGACAGAGTTTGAATCGGCAAAAACAAGAATTGACTTCGCCGCGTTTGGAAAGCCGGTTCGAGGCGACTACCCCACATATGATCGTTTCAGGAAATCGGCAAATCGCCTCGGCGCGATCCTCTGGAGTACATGAAAAGCGCGGCGCAAAAATTCGTATTTCCTGACGACAAAAGGTTTTTGCGGTGAGCCGGTTGCGGCTGTCCGTTCGTAACCGAATTCTTCCATCAGGTCATGCAACAGATACTCGATACACTTTATCTCGGATTTCCCAAGCTCTGATTTCCAGCCGGTCTTCCTTCCACTGCGAAAAAAGCCATCCGGCATTATCTTTCGCTTCCGCATGCGCTGCATGTCGCACGCATCAATCGATGCCTTCGCAAGCTCTTTGTCTCGCGGAAGGCCCAGCCAGTCGTACAACTCAAGCAGTACGTCGGGTCCGAAGTCCTTCAGGTCCATGTATCGGATGACGCGATAGGTTTCGCTGTCAGAACTGAAGCGCTTTGCCGCCTCGATTTCCCTGCGCCAGCGGTGGCAGAAGCGGACCGGATTGGCGCCAAAAACATTGCGAGACGACCAGGTACGTGCTGCCGCCTTCCACGATGAGTAGACAGCTCGCGGATCGCGAATGACGTGCAGAATCCGTGCATCGGGATACATGCGTCGAATGAGCGGGAGATATTCGATATTTTCCGGTTGCGATTCGACCAGGTATTGTGCCGTCGGTTTGGCGATAAATGCCTTGTCCAATACTGCATCACAGACCTGACGCAGCAGCCGGTAGAATTCGTCTTCTGTAATGTGTTTACGCAGGTTGTCGACCTCATCGTCGGCCAACAGCACCGTATTGTGGTACGGATCGCTTCGCTCCCACCAGGCATTGAGGTCACGCAGTGCGCGAATAAAGTTTGTATGCAAAACGCCAACGATACTCGGGTGTTGAGAGAGCAGGGACAGGGTCCACGTCGTGCCGCTGCGTCGTGCACCGATGACAAATATTTTTTGTCGCGCCGTCATGCCACGTTTCCCGATTCGGTTGCGTTCGGAATACGACGGTTGTCCATGCCAGCTGCCGAACCGGCGGAGCAAGCAAAGTGCGAATACGTTAACAAACGGCGATTACGCACTGTCGCTCGCCCTTCTGTCGACCCGAGACTGCAGTGACTGGTCGATTTCGCTTTCCGACATGTTTTCGATCTGCAGGATCAGTTCTGCCGTTCGTTCCAGTTGACGAATCTCATTGCCCGCGGCATTTGCCAGTGCATCGGAAAACTGTCCGAGCGTCGGGTAATCGAAAACGAATCGAACCGGTACACGAATGTCGAACGACTCGAAGACCCGGCCTATAAAACGAGTAGCTGACAATGAATTGCCGCCGATCTCGAAGAAATTGTCATCAATACCGATGGGACTGCGCCCAAGCAGTTTTTGCCACATCAGGGCGAGTGCTTTTTGTACGTCAGTCCGGGGCTCGACGATAGCCCGGTTGGCGGGTGTGTCGGTATTCGCGACAGACGGCAGGGCATTTCGATCGATTTTGCCGTTCGGCGTCAGTGGCAGCTCGGGCATGGCGACGAACTCGGTCGGAACCATGTATGCGGGTAAAGTCGCCTTCAGTCTGCTCTTGACTTCGTCGCCGATACTGCTCTTCGAGACGACATAGGCGACCAGTTGCCAGTCTCCTGCGTCATTCTGGACAGGAACGACGGCGCAGCTGCTCGTGAGAGAGGTTTCCAGTACGGCGTTTTCGATTTCGCCGAGCTCGATTCGGTACCCGCTGATCTTGACCTGGCCGTCGATTCGACCCAGAAACTCAAGATTTCCATCATTGTGCATCCTGACAAGATCGCCGGTTCGATATACGCGCCGCGCGATTCCGTCCTCCAGCCTTAACTCGACGAATCGCTGCTCGGTGAGGTCGGCTCGATCCAGGTAGCCCACAGCAACTCCGTTTCCGCCGATGTGCAGCTCGCCGGGGACGCCGACTGGCACAATTCGTCGTCTCGAATCGAGCACGAAGACCTGCGAATTCGGTATTGCGCGGCCTATCGGTACGTATTCGGGATCTTCGTCCGGCGAAAACTTGTGCACGGTGCTCCAGACAGTGCATTCGGTCGGACCGTACTCGTTGTAGAGCGCAGTATGCGGCAGCTGCTCGAAATGCTTGCGCACGAGGTTGGCAGAGCATTCTTCGCCTGCAACACATACGACTCGAAGCGAACCAAGATCGGATCGTTTCGAGCTTTCGAGCAGAAGGGAGTAGAGCGTCGGCAGGCACAGTACGTGTGTAATGGCCTGCGTCTTGACTAGTTGGCTGATCTCGAAAACATCGCGCTCCTGCCCATCCGCCGGCAAGACCAGGTTTCCACCGGTGCAGAGCGTCCAGAAGATTCCTGCAATGGAACTGTCGAATGCGAATGACGACATCAAAAGGAACGACTCGACCGGGTCACGAAAATACTGGATGCGCGAAGAATTCGAATGTGAAAGGTTCCGGTTTGAAATCAGCACTGCTTTCGGCATGCCCGTCGATCCCGAAGTGTAGATCGCATAGGCAAGATCATCGGGTTGACGTGCAATCGTCAGTGGGTGCACTTCGGACTCATCCAATTCGGCATGGCGAATCATCTCATCGATATTGAAGTGCAGGATTTTTTCGGCTGCATCGGGCAGCTTGACGTTCCTCGCGGTGATCAGAACCCTGGCCGTCGAATCTTCGAGCATAAACGTCAGTCTGGATTCGGGGTAACCCGGATCGAGGGGTAGGTACGCGGCGCCGGATTTCATGACGCCCAAAATTGCCGCGAACATCTCGAATGATCGCGGCAGACAAATACCGACAAATTGATTCGGCTGTATACCGCTGGCAACCAACTGTTTTGCCACCGCGTTGGCGGCAGCATTCAACTCGGCAAAGGTTGCTGTCCTGCTCCCGGCTGTAATGGCTGTTGCAAGGGGATTGTCAGTGACGACATCGTGAAACTGATCGAGGATTGACTGGTCGGGAACCGTACTGCTCGGAAGGGTCGAACCCGACTCGTAGATGAGGGTCCGATCCGATTCGGGGAGAATTTCCAGGCTGTCAATAGCCGTCTCCGGGTCGCGGACGCAATGTTCAAGGAGGATCCTGTACGATTCGATCATTCGCGAAATCGATTCCGCTTCGAACAACTCGGTCGAGTACTCGAAATAGCCGCTAATTTGTTCGTCGACT
Organism: uncultured Gammaproteobacteria bacterium; assembly: GCA_938003715.1. GTDB lineage: Bacteria > Pseudomonadota > Gammaproteobacteria > Steroidobacterales > Woeseiaceae > SZUA-117. Next base: position 1,482 of record CALKYK010000059.1, on the reverse strand, counting down.
TCGTAGAGATTCAGAGTGAGGTCGAAGACCGCCGTATGGTTGTCGAATTCCTCGATTGCAATCGATGCATCTCCGATACGATCGACCACGGCCGGCGTATTCTGGAACGCAAACATCGTTTGAAAAATGGGGTTCTGGTTTGTCAGCCGGCGCGGCTGAATGACATCAACGAGCCGATCAAAAGGATAATCCTGGTTCGAGAGCGCACCATCCGTACTGCGACGGACCCTTTCAATCAATTCGCTGAACGTCGGATTGCCGCTCAGGTCGGTGCGGACTACCAGCGTGTTGACGAAAAAACCGATCAACGCCTCCAGCTCTCGCAGCGTGCGATTCGCCACGGGTGTGCCGACGGCGAGGTCGTGTTCGTCACAGTACCGATTCAGGAGGACGTAGAATGCCGACAGGAGCACGGTGTATTGCGTACACCCCTCGCGTTTGGCTAGGGCGCGCAGGTGCTTGCTCAACGCGGGAGAAAGCGAAAACCTGGCGAGGCGTCCAGAATAGTCCATTTTGGACGGCCGGGGTCGATCGGTGGGCAGTTGCAGAGTCGGAGGCAGGGTCGCGAGCGTATTTTTCCAGTATTCGAGCTGCTTGACGTAGGCGGGTGATTCGATTGCCGTCCGCTGCCAGGCGGCGAAATCCGAGTACTGGATCTCGAGCGGCGGAGGAGGCATCTCGCGGTCGTTCTCGATCGTTCGGTATAGCTGGTCGAGTTCCCTGAAAAGAATACTCAGCGACCAGCCGTCGTAAACGATGTGATGTATCGTCAGAACTACTGCAATTTCGTGCTTCTGAAGTCTGGCGTAGTGAAGTCGCAGGAGAGGCGGCTCGGTCAGGTCGAACGGGAGGCGGGACTGAGATTCGGCTATACGCTCGAGGCGGTCCTCTTTTTCCTGGTCCGGCAGCGTCGACAGGTCGTCGAAATGATGTGGCAGTGAAAGGCTCGGAACGACAACCTGCCTGAGTTCTCCGTCGACCTCGCGAAAAGCGGTCCGCAGGTTTTCGTGTCGATTGACCAGTTCCTCGAAGGCGCGGTGAAGAACGTTCGGATCCAGCGGTCCGGAAATTCGCACGATGTTCGTGAACACGTAGGCCGAGCTGTTGGGCGTCATTTGCTCGAGGAACCACAGCCGTTCCTGGGCGAACGACAGCGGCGCCGGCCGCGATGCGGCGGGCATGATGGTGCGACCAGCTTCCGCTGTTTCCCGGCCGATGCCACGCGACCGCAGCATCTTCTGCATCAACTTTCGTCTTTCTGCCGACAACGCCGCCGCGCCGCCGGCGGATTTCTTGCGAGAGGGCATTGTGCTCAGGTGCTACCGAGGACGTAGCCGGGTATCGGGAATGTCACGGCGATTTCCTTTATCTCCGTGCGAAACTCGTCTCGTTTCGCGGCGTGACTTGCGTATGTCGTGTCGCCGTGCTGCTTTACCGTTTGCAGGATTCTCTGGATGATGTCCGGGCACTGTTCCATTTCAG
>CALKYK010000058.1 GCA_938003715.1 uncultured Gammaproteobacteria bacterium | reverse complement strand
CATTTCGGGCCGAGCTGTTCCTGGGTCAGTGCCTGCAGCCGCCTGCCGATGCCCCGGTCCTGGTGCGTTTTCGCCACGGCGAGGTCGGACAGGTAACAGCAGTCATGGAAGTCCTTCACCACGCGCGCGACGCCGACCAGGTCGTCACTGTCCCACGCCGTAGCGGTCAGGTCCGCGTTCGACACCATGCCGTGTATGCAGGTGAAGTCGTCGATCGGCCGGCGTTCGGCCAGCGACGACGCATTCAGCAATTCGAGAAACTGCTGCGGTGTGATCGTTTCGTTGACCCGGTATTCGATCATCCTGACCCTCCTGACCGATGCAGAGCTTACGGTTCAGCGTGCCGTCACGCCCTGAACAGTGATCGATCGATGCGCCCGTGAATTGTAGCGGGCGACGCCGGAACCCGATCGTGGCAGCACGGTCACAACCAGCTATGATTCATGAAAAGCGCGTGTTGAAAAGACGAAGCGGGGGTCGTGACATGCAACGTTCGAAGTCGGTGCTGGTTTCCTTATTCACCATCCTGGTCCCGGTCATACCGATCGCGGCGGCGGGGCAGGACGACGCCACGGAAGAAGTCGTCGTCGTCGGCACGCGCGGTGAAGGCCGCAGTCCGCTCGACAGCGCGGTGCCGGTCGACGTCATCAGCGCCGATGAGATCATGTCGACGCATTGCTTCGGTGGGGAGCGGGGCGAACTGCGGCAGGCGCTCGCACCGCCGTTCAACGGGCCGCGGCGGTCCAGCTCCGGCGCCGGCGACCACGTTCGCGCGGCACAGCTGCGCGGCATGAGTCCGGACCATACGCTGGTGCTGGTCAACGGCAAGCGCCAGCACACCGCGTCGGTGGTGGCGCTCGAATCGGCGATCGGGCTCGGCACCAATCCGTTCGACTTCAATACCATTCCGCTGCACGCGATCAGGCGCATCGAGATACTGCGCGACGGCGCCGGCGCACAGTACGGCTCCGACGCGATCGCGGGCGTAATCAACATCGTGTTGAAAGACGGCGCCGAGGGCGGTTCCGTCGCGGCTTCCTACGGCGCGCATCGCACCGACTTCAAGCCGGCCAGCCTCGATATAACCGACGGGCATACCGTGTCGGTGTCGGGTGACTACGGCTTCGACGTCGGTGACGGCGGCTTCCTGCGTGTCGGCGCCGAATACCGTAGCCGCGACGCGACCAATCGCGCCGGCATCGGCGACCTGCCGTTCTTCGAGAACCAGACGCCGGTGAACCTGGCACTCGACCCCGCGCGGGTATTCCAGCCCGGCGACGGCGGTGCTGACGACATCTACCTCTACTACAACTCGGTCATCCCGGCCGGCGAGGGCGAATTCTATACTTTCGCGCGATGGTCCAATCGCGAGTCGGACGGCACCGGCTTTTTCCGCTACCCGGACGCGTTCAACAGCAACATCGCCGTGCACCCGAACGGCTTCCGGCCGATCACTACCGGCGACAATACCGACCTGTCCTTTGCGGCCGGACTGCGCGGCAACAGCTTCAACACGGACTGGGACGTGAGCCTCGTTATCGGCAAGAACGAGTTCGATTCCGGCGTCGTCAACTCGGCGAACCCGTCACTGGGCGCCGCCAGCCCGACCTCGTTCCGCCTCGGCGGGTTCGAGTTCACGCAGACCACGCTCAACGCCGACCTGGTCCGCGACCTCGAACTCGGCGGCTCGGGGCCGCTGACGTTCGCCTACGGCGCCGAGTTCCGCGTCGAGGAATACGAAACGAGCGCCGGCGACCCGGCGTCGTTCCAGGCGGGCCCGGTCATCGCCGCGATCGGCGCACAGGCCGGCCCGGGACTGCCGACGGGCAGCGAGGCGGACGTCGACCGCAACGTATTTTCGCTTTACGTCGACGTCGAGACCGACCTGACCGAGCAGTTCAGCATTGGCGCCGCCGCGCGCTACGAAGATTACGACGATTTCGGCGACGCGCTGACCGGCAAGCTGTCCGCGCGATTCCAGGTCACGGACGCGTTCGCGATCCGTGCCGCCGCCGGTACGAACTTCCGCGCACCGTCGCTGGCGCAGATGGGTTACGAAAGAGCTACCACGAATTTCGGCGCGGGCGGCATGCTCGAGGTATTCCGGCTGCTGCCGGTATCCCATCCAGACGCCATCGCGAACGGCGCGGTGCCGCTCAAGGAAGAGGAATCGCAGAACTTCAGCGTCGGCTTCGTCGCCGACCTGGGCGATTGGCTGAACCTGACCGTCGACTATTTCCAGATCGACGTCGACGATCGCATCTTCCTGCTTAATGCCGGCAACAACGTGCAGTACTTCTCGAACCTGGTCGACACGGAAACCGACGGCTTCGACGTGGTCGCGTCCGGTGTCTTCGACCTGGGCGGCGGCAGCATCGGCTGGAACGTGTCATACAACCAGTCGGAAACGGATGCGAAAAACCCCGGCGTCATCGGCGTGGAGGACCTGAACACGATCGAGGGCAAATCGCCTGACGACAAGCTGATCTTGAGCGGCAACTGGGCCGCCGATCGCTGGTCCGTTCTGCTACGCCTGACGCGCTTCGGCGAAGCCACGCGCATTTTCGATTTCGGCGGCGGCTTCGAACCGCAACAGACCTACGGCTCGGTCTGGTCCGTGGATGCGGAAGTCGGCGCAGAGATTCGTGACGGCTGGTCGGTCGCGGTCGGCGCGGACAACCTGACCGACGAATACCCGGACCTGTCGAACAGCCTGATCAACTACTTCGGCCACCTGCCGTACGACGTGCTGTCGCCGATCGGAATGAACGGGGCGTATTTCTACATACGAACCGAATACGAGTTCTGATCGCGCCCGGGCGGTGCGATCAGTCGTCGGCGACCGCGAACGGGATTCGCTTCAGCGCGATCTCGCCGTTGCTCATGACCAGCAGCACGTCCTGCAGCGCCGCGATATGCTCGAGCGGGTTCGCGGGCACCAGGATAAGGTCTGCCTCGTAGCCTTCCGCAATGCGACCGGTGCGGTCGTCCATCTGCAGCAGCGCCGCGGCACTGGTCGTGGCCGTCTGCAGTGCCTCGAAGTTGCTCATGCCGAAGCGCACGAAGTGCTCGACCTCGATCGAAATACGGTTGATCGAGTCCTCGCTGTAGTAGTGGTCTGCGCCGGTCGCAATCCTGACGCCCATCGCATGTGCGGCGCGTATCGCCCGTTCGAGGTGCGGCAGCATGTGCTTGCCGCGCAGGCGCAGCACATAGTCGTAGCGCTCCTCGTTCAGTTCGTCCATCGTGACGTAGGTCGGTACCAGCCAGGTACCGCGCTCCTTCATGAGTCGCAGCGTTTCGTCCGTGAGGTATGTGCCGTGATCGATGCTGCGGGCGCCCGCAAGGACTGCGGCACGCGCCCCCTCGTCACCGTGCGCGTGCACCATGACCGGCAGGCCGTACTTCGCCGCTTCCTCGACGACGACGCGAAGCTGCCGCTCGGTGTAGACCTGCTGGCGCGGATCCGTATCCGGGAGCCCGGCACGCTGCGTACCGCGGGTCTTGATGACGCGGGCACCCCGGTCGGCGTTGACCCGCACCAGGAGCCGCAGCGCGTCGTCCGTGGTGACGCCGGCGTGCAGTTCCGCGAGGCGCGGATCGGCGAGGATCGTGTTGCCTAGATCCGGTGTGATGTACACGCCGGCGGCAATCATTTCGGGACCCGGCAGCGCACCGCTTTCGACAAGCTGCTGCAGTCCGACGTCCTGGTAGGCGCTCACGCTGGCCGAGCGCACGGTCGTGACGCCGGATTCCAGAGCCTGCTTCGCCTGTTCGATCGAGCTGATATGGGTGTGGGCGTCGAACAGGCCGGGCATCAGGTAGTAGCCCTCGAGGTCGACGACCTCGTAGCCGCGCGGTATCCGCATCGCGCCGTCGCCGATGCGTTCGATCCTGCCGTCGGCAACCAGCACCGTCGCGTTCTCGAGGATGCGGTCGTTGACGCCGTCAAAGACGTGCCCGTTCGTTAGCGCGATGTCCGCGGCCACCGCGGGTCCCGCCCCGATCAATTGCAGGCCGACGGCCGCCGCCGCCAGAACGCCGAATCTTGGTTTCACGTCCCATCCCCCGTTTTGTCGTCCATCCGCTAATATTATGTTTTTCAGGCTAAAAAATCGCTTGCGCGGCCCGGCGGAAGGCGCAGAATAGCCGCGCCGTGACGCCGCGCCTCGGCCCGGAGTCGAGCAGTCGCGATACCGTGCACGGCGTCCTTCGAAGGAGAAAGACATGCCCAATACAAAGAAAATCATCGCCGTCGTCGGCGCAACCGGCGCACAGGGCGGTGGTTTGGTCAGAGCGATCCTGAACGACCCGAAAAAACGCTTTCGCGCCCGCGCGATCACGCGCGACACCAAATCGAAGAAGGCCATGGCGCTGAAGGAACTCGGCGCAGAGGTCGTGAAAGCGGACCTCGATGACGTCGAAAGTCTTAAGAAAGCGTTCGATGGCGCCTACGGCGCCTACTGCGTCACCAACTTCTGGGAGCACTTCGCCCCGGAGCGTGAAATTTCGCAGGCGACGAACATGGCCAAAGCCGCCAGCTACGAGGCCGTCGAGCACATCATCTGGTCGACGCTCGAGGACACCCGCCAGTGGGTGCCGCTGTCCGACAAGTCGATGCCGACACTGATGAGGAAGTACAAGGTTCCGCATTACGATGCGAAAGGCGAAGCGAACCGCGAGTTCACCCGGCGCGAGCTGCCGGTAACGTTTTTCCTGACCTCGTACTATTGGGACAACCTGATCCACTTCGGTGCCGAGCCGAAGCGCGATGCGGACGGCGTGCTCGCGTTTACGCTGCCGATGGCCGACAAGCGGCTGCCGGGCATTGCTGCCGAAGACATCGGCAAGTGCGCGCTGGGCGTTTTCACCCGGCCGAGGGAATACATTGGCGAAACGGTGGGAGTTGCCGGCGGGCACCTGACCGGTGAGCAGATGGCCCGCGCAATCGGCAAGGCTCTCGGCCAGAAGGTGCGCTACCACGCCGTCGAACCGGCGGAATATGCGCAGTTCGGTTTCCCGGGTGCGGCGGATCTCGCGAACATGTACCAGTTCAAGCGCGACTTCAATGACTACTATTGCGGAGCTCGCGACCTGGACGAATCTCGCGCGCTCAACCCGGACCTGATGTCGTTCGATGCGTGGTTGCAGCGTTACAAGGACCAGATTCCGGTCGATCGCGCCGCAGCCTGATCCGTTATTGATCCGGGGGCGGACACCGGCCGGCGAGCCCAATCACTCGCCCCGGTCCCGTCCCCGCGTGCATGACAATCCGCGGCACGGCGGAACGGTGACCAATGAGGTATCCCGATGAGTAAATTATTGACGGGCCGTCGCCTGACTGTCGGCCTGGTCTGCCTGGTGGCGCCCGGTATGGCGCTGTCGGACTACGACTCTCTTGACCAGTGTCCGAAAGTATTCGCCGACGAAGCTTTCGGATCCGATTCCTACCGCGCAGACTGCCAGCGCGAGCTCGACAAGCGTCGTGCGCAGCTCGACGCGTGGGGAATCGACAGCGATGACATGACAAACCTGCAGGCCTGGGACCGCTTCGCGGCCGAACAGAACGTGCGGCTCGAAGCGCAGGCCGAGCGCGAGCAGAGTGCCCGGCTCGAGAGCGAGCGGCTAGCGGTGCAGCGCGCCGAAGCCGATGCGGAAACGCAGCGGATGGCGGCGGTACGTGACCAGCAGGCACAAGCCTACGCCGAACGGCAAATGGCGACCGGCCGGCAGATGATGCAGGAACAAAATGACATGCTGCAGGGCATGGGCGTCGGTCTCGCCGGCATGTCGATCGATGCAGGCGATGCGCTTTCCGACGACGAGTACTCGGAAACCGAGCTTCGCATGTACGAGAAGATGGTCGAGGACGGCGCTGCACCGGGCTGCAAGGGCCTGAAAGGCGCCGCGCTGGTCGACTGCGTCGACGCAGCGATTTACGAAGAAGAAGAATAAAGTGCCGCCGGAGCCGGCCTAGTCGCCGGCTCCGGTTCTCAATCCCGCGAGCCATGCCAGCATGATGTTGGCCGCTTCCTGCCAGGCGGCTTCACCGCCTTCGCGCGTGTAGGCCGCTTCGATCGTCGGGTAGCGGTTGTCGCTGTGGCCGATGCCGGGCCGCTCGATGTAAGTCGCGGTTCCCGGGCGCAGCCGGTTGACGGTATCGGCGATGAGCCTGTGGCCGTGCCGGGCTTCGAACTGGTCGAACTCGTTGAATATCACCAGCACCGGGGCATCCACCTCCGCCCAGGCGGCGAGGAAGTTGTGCCGGGCGATCTGCTGGTGCCAGGCAAACGGGCGTCCGTAATGATCGGTCTCGCCGAGTCCGAGTACGTCGTTGCGCACAGCCCGCATTGCCTCGTCGTCCGCCGCGACCTCGTCCGGGTGGCGGCCGCTGACCAGGTACTCGTAGTGAAAACGCGCGCGATTCAGGATTTCGTCGTGTATGTCTGCCGGCGCGACGTCACCCGGGCGCCGCTCGAGATAGATACGGTCGAAGTTGAGCATGCGTTCGTAGTAGGTGACGCCGCCGCCGCCCTGGACGAAAACGCCGGCGATGTCGTAGCCCTCGCGCTGGAAATGCCGTGCCACAAGAGGCGCCGTATTCGACCCGAGGCTGGATCCGTACACGTAAACGCGGCTCGCATCGACGAGTCTGGACTCGAGCAGCGAGGCGAACGCGTCGATGTAGTGCTGCAACTCGGTATCGAAATCCAGGGCTTCGCAGGACGCCCCGTTCGCAATCGCCGAGCGCTCGACGCGCACCAGCGCCAGCTCCGAATCGCGTGCCAGCGCCGCCAGCACCTCGCGCGAGTTCGAGCCTTCGCGGTATTCGATGGAGCCGCAGGAAACCCACTGCGTGAACAGGAGCGGGTGCCGCGGCGCAGTGCTGCCGGCCGGCACCGCCACGATCGCCTGCAGGCGAGCGCCATCCGATGCCGTCACTTCCCGGTACAGGGAATCGACGCCGGGAATGTTCTCCTGCGCGGTCGCAACAGATACGGTAAAAATCACGGCCGCCATGAGCAGCATTGAAAGTTTGTGCGCCGAAGTCATGCCTTTGCTTCCTCCGCAGACGATCCCGAAACGGGCAAAAACAGTTCAGTGATGTATTCCTCGGGGCGCTTTGCGACGACCGAAGCGGGAAGTTCGTAGTCTTCCTGGTCGGCGCCGAAGCGGTGAAAGATCTCCCGCAGCGGTCCGGACACGTCGAGCCCGGCTTCGTGCACCCAGTCGAGCATGGATTCCCGCAGCCCCTCGGTCTGGTGGTACGCGCCGGAGTAGACGACGCTGCAGCCGAGCGGGCAGGGTGAAACGATCGTTTGCTCGATGCGCCCTTCGCTGTCGTCCGACAGCGGTATGCAGACCTCGACCGCCAGGTCGCGGTGCTTCGACGGCGGGTCGTGAAAAATCAGGAACGGCGCGGACGGCGACCGGGCGTTTGCTCTCGCGACGGCGGCTTCGGCCGACTCGAAGATTTCCGTGACCGGGTCGCCTAAGTGCGGCACGGTGCGGGCCACCGAATACACGCGGCTCGCTGGCGTCGAGGTCAGCTTGACCGCCGACAGCGGCTCGGTCTTTGCGCCCGATACGCAGCGCGTCAGCGTCTCGAGCACGGCAAGCTTGCCGTCGACTTCCGCCTTTTCGCGCTGCAGACGGACGCGCTTTGCGTCGACGAGCGCCAGGACCGACGCCGTCGTCAGGCCGGACTCGATGAGCTGCCCGATTTCGCTGATCGAGAAGCCCGCCGCGCGCAGGTTCGTGATCAGCGCGAGGTCGGCGCACTGTTCGAGGCGGAAATACCGGTAGCCGGTGGCGGGATCGACGTAGTCCGGCACCAGCAGGCCCTGCGCCTCGTAAAACCGCAGGGCCTTGACCGATACCCGCGTCAGCGACGCGAACTCGCCGATTCTCATCCGGGTTGCCATGGGTGCCGCAATATACGGTCTCCCCCAAGGGCAGAGTCAACGTGGTCCCGGCCCGTCATGACAAAAAGTTCTTTACAAGCGACCCGGCCGCGTCTATATTCTGGACCGTACGGTTATAAATAGGTTGGCAATGGCTGGGAGAACCGCCGCAAAAACGGTCGGTCGCCCGCGCGAGTTCGACGAGGACACGGTCCTCGAGGCGGCGATGGGCGCCTTCTGGGAGAAGGGCTACGAGGCGACTTCGCTTGCGGACCTGTGCCGTTGCACCGGGCTGCACAAGGGCAGCCTGTACCAGACGTTCGGCGACAAGCACCAGCTGTTCATGCGCTCGCTGGAACGCTACGCGGAGGAGGAGTTTCGGAAAGTGGCGGCAGTGGCATTCGATTCACAATCGCCGATCGAGAACCTGCGGGCGGTCGTGCACAAAGTCTGCGACGTCGCCGACGAGGAAAGCGGCTGCCTGATGATCAATTCGATGGTCGAACTCGCGCCGCACGACCCCGACGTCAAGCAATTCCTGCTGGCGGCCGGCGAGAAACGCCTGCGCGTCATGAGCGAGATGATCGGCAAGGCGCAGGTCGCCGGCGAGATTCGCAAGGAACTCGAGCCGAAAAAACTGGCGCGCCAGCTCATGGTCACGCTCGCCGGCGTCGCCACCACTTCCAAGGGCTTCCTGCAACAGGAAGAGGCGGTGGAGGTGATGGACGAGCTGATCGACTCCTGGACCTGAGTTTTTTTGTCCAATTTATGACTGATTGGTAATAATTTATAAGGAATGGAGATAAGACATGGGTAGCTATTTCAAGGCGATCGATCGCTTTGCCGCCGCGCTGACGCGGCAGATCATCGCGCGCCGCTGGACGACGATCCTGCTGTCGCTGGCGCTTGCCGCCGGTGTCGGGTCCGGAGCGGCCAACCTCGAGTTTTCCACCAACTATCGGGTGTTCTTTTCGGACGCGAACCCGGAACTGCAGGCTTTCGAAAACCTGCAGGACACCTACACCAAGAACGACAACTTCCTGTTCGTCTTCGAGCCCGAGGACGGCGACGCGTTCTCGCGGAAGACGCTCGAAGCGGTCGATGCGCTGACGGCCGAGGCGTGGAAGATCCCGTACGCGATTCGCGTCGATTCCGTCAGCAACTTCCAGCACACCTACGCCGTCGACGACGACCTGATCGTCGAGGAACTGGTCTCGCAACCCGCGCATCGTGACGCAGCCTGGCTGCACGCACGTCGCGAAGTGGCGCTCGCAGAACCGCTGCTGCGCGACCAGCTCGTCACGCGCAGTGCCGATGTCACGGCCGTCAACGTGGTGCTGCAGTACGCGGGTGAAAACCTGATGGAAGTGCCGGAGGCCGTCGCGCACGCGCGCGGGCTCGCCGCCCAGATCGAGCACGACTACCCGGGCATCGAGATTCACCTGACCGGAGTGTCGATGCTGAACAACGCGTTCGCCGAGACCGGCATGAAGGATGGCGAGACGCTGATGCCGGTGATGTTCGTCGTCATCTTCGCCCTGACCTGGTTGATCATCCGCTCTTTCGCAGCAACGTTTTCCACTTTGCTGGTGATCGCACTTTCGTCGATGATCGGCATGGGCGTCGCCGGGTTCGCCGGCGTCAAACTCACGCCGATCGCAATGTCGGCACCAATCGTGATCCTGACCCTGGCTGTCGCCGACTCGATACATATCCTGTTGTCGCTGCGCACGCTGATGCGCGAAGGCCGCGAGAAAACCGAAGCGCTCGTGGGGGCGGTAAGGATCAACTTCCCGCCTGTCCCCATCACCTCGCTGACGACAATCATCGGCGTCCTGGCACTCCAATTTTCGGATTCGCCGCCGCACGGGCATCTCGGCAACATCACCGCGGTCGGCATCGGTGCGGCCTGGCTGTACTCGGTGACGCTGCTGCCGGCCCTGCTGAGCGTACTGCCGTACCGGACCCGGCGCGCCGAGCGGCCCGAATGGTCGGCGCGCAGCATGGATGCGCTCGCGAACTTCGTCGTTCGCAATCATCGGACCCTGCTGATTGGCACCGGCATCGCCGCTTTGGCACTCGTGTCGCTGATCCCGACGATCCGCTTCAACGACCAGTGGGTGCAGTACTTCGACGAGCGGATCGAGTTTCGCACCGATTCCGACGCGGCGCTCGAGCACTTCGGCCTGTACCCGATCGAGTTCTCCGTACCGGCCGTCGAAGCCGGCGGCGTCAGCGAGCCGGAATACCTGCAGAACCTGGACCGGTTCACCGACTTCCTGCGCGGCCAGCCGAACGTTACCCACGTCTACTCGCTGAGCGACATCATGAAGCGGCTGAACCGGAACATGCACGCCGACGACCCGGGTTACTACCGGATTCCCGCGGACCGGGAGCTGTCGGCGCAGTACCTGCTGCTGTACGAACTGTCGCTGCCGTACGGACTCGACCTGAACGACCGCATCAACATCGACAAGTCGGCGACGCGCGTGACCGCGACGCTGGAGCGCACCACGACCGCCGAGACCAAGGCGTTCTTCGCCGCGGTTGCCGACTGGCAGGCGGCGAACTGGCCGTCGTACATGCACGCCGCGCCGACCAGCGCGGCGGTGATGTTTACCTACATCAGCGAACGCAACATGCAGAACATGGTGACTGGGACACTGCTCGCCATCGTCGCCATCGCTTTCATCATGGTCTTTGCGCTGCGAAGCTTCCGCCTCGGGATTCTCAGCATGGTGCCGAACGGCCTGCCGATCCTGACGACCTTCGGCGCCTGGGCACTGCTGGTCGGCGAAGTCGGGTTCTCGGTCGCCACCGTGGCATCGATCTCGCTCGGCATAATAGTGGACGACACGGTGCACTTCCTGTCCAAGTACGTGCGCGCGCGCGACGAGCGCGGGCTGACGGCCGAGGACTCGATCCGCTACGCGTTTCGCAATGTCGGCAACGCGATCGTCGTCAACACGATCATCCTGACGGCCGGCTTCCTGGTCATGACGACCTCCGCGTTCAAGATGAACGTCGACCTGGGCCTGATGACCGTGCTGTCGATCGTCGGCGCCCTGATCCTCGATTTCCTGTTCCTGCCCGGGCTGTTGCTGCTCGGCGAGCGGAAGCGCGAAACGGCGCGCGAGCCGAACGCCGACCTGCAGCCATCCGGCGCCTGATTCGACTTCATCTTCATGGGAGACATACCAATGAAAATCAAAACCATCGCTGCACTCTCGCTGCTGATTGCCCTGGCGGCGTCAGCCGGTGAACGCGCACTCGCCGAAACGGCCGAGGAAACCGGATACGCCATTGCCGCACGTTCGGACCGGACAGACCTGGGCTTCGGCGATTCAACGGTCGAGCTGCGCATGATCCTGCGTAACGCAGCCGGCCAGGAGTCCGAAAGGGCGCTCAGCATCGCGACCCTCGAGAAAGAGAACGAGGACGTCGGCGACAAGAGCCTGGTGCTCTTCGCGACGCCGCGCGACATCGAGGGAACCGCGTTGCTCTCGTACGCAAAAATACTCGAGCCCGACGACCAGTGGCTGTACCTGCCCGCACTGAAACGCGTCAAGCGCATCTCGTCGGCAAACAAGTCCGGGCCTTTCGTCGGCTCCGAGTTCGCGTTCGAGGACTTCACCGCCACGGAACTCAACAAGTTCGACTACCGGTTCCTGCTCACCGAAGCCTGCGGCGACCTGCAGTGCGACGTCGTCGAGCGGCTGCCACGTTATGAGAACTCGGGCTACACAAAGCAAATTGCCTGGGTCGATCATCGCGACTACCAGATTCGCAAGGTCGAGTTCTACGATCGTCGCGGCGACCTGCTGAAAGTCCTGTCGCTCGACGACTACCGGCAGTACGGGAACGGCGTGTGGCGCGCGCATCGGCTGACGATGAACAACGTACAGACGAACAAGGAGACCGATCTCGTTTATTCCGATTACCAGTTCGGCGTGGGCCTGACGGAGGACGACTTCGTCAAGGGACGCCTGAGCCGCCTGCGGTGACAGCGATGCGCAGATCGATCGGCGTGCTGCTGCTCGCGGCGGCGGTTTGGGCGGGTTCTGCCTGGGCCGACGAAAGCTGGGACTTCGCAGGCAGCGTCGACCTGCAGTCGCGCTGGTTCACACAAGATGCGCGCTGGGTCGGGCAGGAGGACCGCGTTGGCCAGTTCTCGATAGCAGTCAGCGCCGAGGCACGATGGCGCAGCGCCGACGGAAGGCGGCGCGCGTCATTCATACCGTACCTCCGCTGGGACGATACCGACGACGAGCGATCGCTCTTCGACCTGCGCGAGGCACACGTCGCCTGGGAGGGCAGCGGCTGGGAGTTTCTGGCGGGCTCGAACGTCGTGTTCTGGGGCGTCACCGAATCCGTGCACCTGGTCGACATCATCAACCAGACCGACGCCGTCGCCGACATCGACGGTGAGGACAAGTTCGGCCAGCCGATGCTCAACCTGACGCTGCAACGCGACTGGGGCCTGCTCGGAATTTTCGTCATGCCTTACTTCCGCGAGCGCAGTTTTGCAGGTCCGGACGGCCGCTTCCGCACGCCGCTGCCGGTCGATACCGATCGCGCATGGTTCGAATCTTCGGCCGAGGAGAACAACGTCGACCTCGCGCTGCGCTACAGCCACTACTTCGGTGACGTCGACCTGGGCGTCAGCCTGTTTTCCGGCACGAGCCGCGAGCCCCGGCTGCAGCCGGATGCGACCGGCACGGCGTTGCTACCGCACTACGACCGCATCGATCAGCTCGGCGTCGACCTGCAGGTCACTCGCGACGCGTGGCTGTGGAAACTGGAAACGATCCTCCGGAACGGCTACGCGGACAGCTTCGCGGCCGCCGTCGGCGGCTTCGAGTACACGTTCTACCAGGTGCGCGAAACCACCGCGGACGTGGGCGTCCTGCTCGAGTACCAGTACGACGGCCGCGCCGCGACCGAGCCGGCAACGATCGCCGACAACGACCTGTTCGCCGGTGCACGCCTGGCGCTGAACGATTCGCAGGACACCGCGATCCTCGCCGGCTTCGCGCTCGATCTCGAAACGGGCGAAACGCTTTTCAACGTCGAGGCGGAAAGAAGGCTGGGAAACGACTATGTGATTGAATTGCGGGCCCGTTTTTTCACCGGTGCCGGACCCGGGGAGCTGACCTGGGCCGTGGCCCGGGACGACTACCTGCAGCTTCAGTTGAGCCGCTACTTCTAGAACCGGCGGATCGGCGCCGGCCGCGCACCGGGGGCAGGTCGGATATACTCCGCTCCTTTGCCCCGCTTCGGTCCGATGTCCGAGACGCCGTCTTTCTTCGACAGCCTGCTGAAACGCCGCGTGCTGCAAATCGTGGGCATGTACATCGCGGCCACCTGGCTCGTCATCGAGGTCGGGGACTGGACGACCGAGCGATTCGGCCTGCCGCAGAACCTGACATCCTACGTGTTCATCGCGATGCTGGTGATGCTGCCGGCGGTGGCGCTGTTCGCGTGGAATCACGGCGCGCCGGGCAGGGACCGGTGGACCGCGACGGAAAAGGTGGCGATTCCGGCCAATACTTTGTTGGCCCTTGCCGTGCTGTATTTCGTCAGCCCGATGCTCGACGTCGAGGCGGCGACCGAGACCGTGCAGATCCAGGACGAGACCGGCGCGGTGCAGGAATTCGAGGTCGTGCGCCAGGGCTACCACCAGGACGTACTGGCGTATTTCTGGGAGAACGAGTCGGGTGACCCGGAGCTCGACTGGCTTGCCTACGGCCTGCCGCTGCTGCTTGCGCACGACCTGAACCGCGTATCGCCCGTCATCACGGTCGACACACCGCTCACCTCGACGACGTCGCGTGACGAACTCGTCAACCGCGGTTACCCGTCGCTGCTCGATGCACCCCGCGGACTGGTGCTGGAGATCGCGAGAAATCGCGGCAGCGCAGCGCTGATCGTTGGCAGCTTCGCCGAGGATGGCGGCACCCGAATGATCACGGCGACGGTCGTCGACGCCGAAACGGGAAACGAGATCGGCTCGCACAGCGTTTCCGGCAACGACTGGCTGACGGCCGTGGACGACGTAACGACGGCCGTGCTCGATTATCTCGACATAGAGCCCAGCGACAATCAGACTGACGATCCCGTCGCGCAGCACTTCAGCGACTCCATCGATGCGATTCGCTACTTCACGAACGGGCTGGTCGCGATCGACGTCAACAACGACTACGCGCAGGGGATCGCGCAGCTGCAGGGCGCCCTGCAGGAAGACCCGGCCTTCGCCGAAGCGGGGGGCGCGCTATCGATGGCGCACTACCTGAGCGGCGACGTGGAATCGGCGAAAGCGGCGGCGAACGACGCGCTGCGCAACAGCTACCGCCTCTCCGAAACCAGCAAGTTCGTCCTCAAAGCGAACCGCTACATCTTCGACGGCGAGTTCGAACGCGGCGGGCGGGTGCTCGACATCTGGACCCAGGTGCAGCCGAACAGTACCGAGGCGTGGAGCACCGTCGCGCGGCTGTCGAAGATGCGCGGCAGCACGGAGGGCCTGGACAAGGCGAGCGCGGCGTATGACCGCCTGCTCGAGCTCGACCCGGGCAACGCCCGCATCTACCGCGACAAGGCCGACGTCGAGCTGCAGCGCGGCGATTACGCGGCGGCGGCACGTTACCTGAGTACCTTTCTCGAAAACGAACCGGACAATGGTGATGCGCATCGGCAGCTCGCGTTCGTCTACCAGGCGCAGGGCGATCTCGATGCGGCACAGGAGGCGCTGGAGGATGCGGCGATCCTGTCCGACGATCCACTCGTTTCCGAACTCGGTCTCGCGCGCCTGGAGGCGCGGCGCGGCCTGTGGGAGGACGCGGAACGGCGGCTCGCATCACGCCTCGACGACCAGCTAAGCGCGCAGCAGCGAATCCAGGTGCTGAGTGCGCAGATGGAAGTGGCGATGGTGCGCGGAGAGCTCGAACGCGCGCTCGAGCTGCACACCGAGATCAGCGAGCTCGCGGAAGGCATCATGCCGCCGATCCTGCGCCTCGTCAGCGTCGAGAACCAGCGTGCCGGGCTGCTCGCACTGGTCGGCAGGATCGACGAAGCCGTGCGCCTCGCTGACGAGATCGTCGCGCAGCTGCAGCCGCCCACGACCAACTTCATGAATTTCACCTACACGTCCATCTACGAATCCGCAGACGATCGCGACCGGTTCCGCGAGTGGGCCGAAAAGACGCGGGCGGTGTCCGGGCAGCTCCCGGAAATTTTCCGTCCGTTCCTCGAAATGCTCTCCGCACAGCTTGCGATCTGGGACGGCGACAACGAGCGCGCGCTGGAGCACCTCGGTGTTGCGAAGACGCTCCTGAACCAGTCGCTGATCCAGGTCGCCCAGGACAACCTCGGCATCACCTCGCTGCACGTATCGCTCGCGGAACGCTATGTCGAGGCGGGAGCGGCCGACGAGGCGCTGGCCTACCTGGACCAGGTCATGAAGCTGTTTCCCGCCTACGGCTACGGCAAGCTGGTGCAGGCGAAGGCGCACCTGGCTAACGGCTACGAGACGGAGGCGGCGAGACTGCTCGACGACGCGCTGGCGATCTGGGCCGATGCCGACGAGGCGTACCTGCACTTCGGCGAGGCACGCCAACTGCGCCAGGAACTGTAAGTACTAGGAGTCAGTCACGCGCGTTTACGGCGTTTCGGCGCGGCATCGCGCGCCGCCATTCGCGCGATGCATTCATCGCACCATTCGAGGCTCGCAGCCAGGCGCTTGAGTCCTAGCGCCAGCGTGAGCTGGGCGTGGAAGTCCTCGTCCGGCAGCTCGTCCGGGTAGCGAGGATCGCAGCGTCGCCATTCGGCCTCGATTGACTTCAGCTTCTCCTGCCGCTCCGCAATGCGCTCGCGCAGCGTCTGCATGAACTGCAGGCGCTCGCCGGGTTCGTCGAACTCGCGCAGGAAATACACCTGGGCGAGATAGCTCATGCGCTCCTTGCCGATCTGAGGGCCCGAACGCAGCCACTCGAGCAGTTCGCGCCGGCCCTTCGCCGAGCGCCTGTAGACACGCCGCGGCGGGCCCTCGGCCGAAGGCTCCTGCCTGCTGCGCAGGAATCCGTCGTCTTCGAGCTTCTGCAGCTGCGGGTAGATTTGCGACAGCTCCGCGTGCCAGAAATTCTTCAGCGACTGATCGAACTCCTTCTTCAGGTCGTAGCCGCTGTGCGGCTCGTCCAGCATGCCCAGCAGGATGTGCTTCAGGCTCATGCCGGGCTGCCAAGCTCGCCGAACTTGCGCCGGTAGTAACGCGTCCAGATGATCGTTGCCGGTATGCCGATCGCGGCCGGCAGCACCCAGGGAATGACCGAGACCCAGCCCGTCAGCCCGATATCGAAAAGCTGCGAAGCGCCGAAAACGGCAAACGCGGTGTGGAACGCGATACCGCCGCCGATCATCGCGCCCAGGTGCTCGTACATCCAGGCGCGTGGCGAAGCCGGGGCGTGGTTCATGTAGCGCAGGTTGCCGAAGCCGACACCGAAACCGATCGGGGACAGTGCGAACAGCAAAATCTTGTTCGGCGGGCTCAGGATCAGCGCGTAAAGAATGATGAACGTGCTCGCCGCGATGGCAGCGAAAGCCAGCACGAGATTGAACGGCGACCGCACCGACGCCGGCGCGCGCTTGTACTTCAGAACCTGCATGCCGTGGCGCACGGTCACGAACGTGACCAGCGTGAGGTAGGCGAGAAAAACGAGGAACGCGAACAGGACCGGCCGCTCTGCAGGGCCGACGCCGGAGGCAAGCAGACCGGCGAAGCGAATCGCGAGCGCGACGGCGGCCCCGGCCAGGACGATGTAGGCCGACCAGACGTACACCTTGCCGAAGCGCACGTGATTGACGGCGCCTTTCTTCGCGAAGATCGGCACCCAAAACGCCGCAAGACCGACAAAACCCGCCAACACGTGCACGAAACGCACGCCTTCGGCAATCGTCTCCATGACGCTACCTCCCGTCACTGTATATAAGTTCTTATATAGTCCTGAACGAGAAGTATGTCAATATTTATATAGCAAGAAAAAAGGGTCGAACCGCAACAACGCCGCGGTTCGACCCCGTAAGAGGGTACAGCCCGTTCGTGTTATTGCGCCTGCGCAACCATCGGCGGCAGCGGGTCCGGCACGAGATTCTCGATCGGCGGGATCGACTGCAAGAACGTGAATACCGCCTCGAGGTCCTCGTCGGTCATTTGCCGGTACATGATGTACGGCATCGGCGGCAGGATCTCGCGTCCGCGGCCCAGGTGGCGACCGCTCCGGATCGTGTCCTTGGCGCTGCGGAACGTCCAATTGCCGAGCCCGGTTTCCCGGTCCGGCGTCAGGTTCGCCGTGAAGCTCACGCCCGACGGGCCGGCCCAGGCCGTATTCGTATCGTTCACCTGCACGACCCATGGCGTCTCGATCATCGCCGGCGGCGACGCGATGGCACGATCGGCCGGGTGACCCGACAACATGCGGCTCATGTCGAGCTCCGGACCGTTCGGCCCGTCAATCCACGGCGTATGGCAGTCGTGGCAGGCGCCGATCGTCACCAGGTACTTGCCGCGCGCAACCTTCTCGGCGTCGAGCGCGGGCGATGCACTGTCGTTGGCGACGGCAGCGCCAGCCGCAATTGCGGCGAACGCGGCGAGACTAATTCGATTGATCGATTTCATCGTTTGCTTCTCCTTGTGCGAGGATCAGGTCCTCGCGTATCCAGCGTTCGACGAGGGCGATGCCCTCGTCATCCTTGAATCTCGTTCCGAGCGGCGGCATCTGCTCCAGCGGTTCGCGGGAGCGCATGCGCAGGGCCAGCACGCTCGCGTGCGGCAGGCCGGGCACGATGCGCCGGTCGAAGCCGTGCATCCGGAAGTCGCTCTTCACGCCGGTGAGAGTGCGGCGCACCTCCGCGACGGACGAATCCACGTGCAGCGTCATCTCGAGCAGCGCCAGGGCGCCGTCGGCGTTGTGGCAGTGCCCGCAGTTCGCGTGCAGGTAACCCAGCGCGGCACGCTCCGTCGCGGATGCCGAATCGATGCGCGGCGGCGTATCGAGCAGCGCTGCCGGCAGGTTTCGGATAAGGCCTGCCTCGTGCAGCGCCACAAGGTCGAGCTCGTTCGGATCGATTTCGTCCAGGTGACGCACGAGCGGATCGCGGTCTGCCGACAGCTGCAGCGCCGAGAGTCCGAGTACCGGCACGGCCGGACCTTCGTGACACGCCCTGCAGTCGTCCTCCGACGGAATCGTGTAGCGCCCGCCCGGCGTGGTCGGTACAGCGAGGTCGGCGATGCCGTCGGCGGGCGCCAGCAGCGCATCGCCGAGGTCCGGCCGCCAGACGTACGCGACGTAGCGCCACGTACCGTCGGCGAGCCGCTCGATCAGCCGCGTCTCGACCGGTAGGCCGTAGCTGAACTCCTTCCACAACCGGGTGCCGACCGGAAAATCCCAGCCGCCCGGTCCGGCAGCGTCGATAGACGTGCCCGGCGGTATGAAAAGCCAGCGACGCTTGGTCGCGCCGTCCGACCACAGCGGGTACTGCGGCCGGAACGACACGAGTGACGGGTCGATCCGCTTCGTCCCGGGCACGTACAGCCCCGTCTCGCTCAGCCGCGCCGGCGCCGCATCGACGGCCGGCCACGCGGGACGCGATGCCAGGACCGTGCCGGCCGCGAGCAGGATGATGAACGAGCGAGTTGCGAAACCCAATGCGCGCACCCCGGCACTTTGCGGCGCGCCTTATCGTGTTTCTCATTGACGAATAAACAGCATTGGAATAAATTGACTATTCAGCTTTACGGAATAATCGCTTGGACCGACTTCACTGCATGCAGGTCTTCGTCCGGGTCGTCGAGCACGGGGCCTTCGTGCGCGCGGCCGATGCGCTGGGCATCTCCCCCGCCAGCGTCACGGCGGCCATAGCAGAGCTGGAGAAACGGCTCGGAGTGCGGCTCCTGAACCGCACCACCCGGCGCCAGAGCGTTACCGAGGAGGGCCAGGCCTACTATGCGAACTGCGTGCGGCTGCTCGGCGAGATCGCGGAGGCCGAGGAAAGCCTCGGCCGCGGTCGCCTGATGCCGCACGGACGGCTCCGGGTTTCGCTCCCGCAGTCGTTCGTCTCGGGCCTGTTCTACCCGGCGCTCCGGCGATTCTTCGAAAAATACCCGGACTTAAACGTCGAGATCGTGTTCACCGACCGCGCCGTCAACCTGGTCGAGGAGGGCGTCGACTGCGCCATTCGCGGTCTGGAGATCCCGCCCGATACCGACCTCGTCGCGCGCAAGCTCTCCGACGTTCGCTGGCTCACCTGTGCCTCGCCGGATTATCTCGCGGCGCACGGCAGACCCGATTCGATCGAAGCGCTCGACGATCACGACTGCGTGCGCTTCA
>CALKYK010000057.1 GCA_938003715.1 uncultured Gammaproteobacteria bacterium | reverse complement strand
ACGCGCGCGATGCTGCGATTGCACTCGACCCGCGTCTCGCCGGTTTCGGTCTGCAGCTTGATCGTGCTGCCCGGCTCGACCGAGGCAACGCTCGTGTTGTAGAAGCACTTGATCGCGCCATCCTCGATCGCGCGCGTGATCAACGCCAGGTTGCCGTCCTTGACGCGCGCGAACTCGTCGCGCCGGTTGATGATGACGACCGAATTGCCGCGCGCAAGGCCGATCGCGTTTTCGATCGCGGCGTCGCCGGCACCGACGACGACGATCGTCTCGCCGCGATACTCGTCGGGGTCGTCGAGCGTGTACTGGACGAAGCCCTCGTCTTCTCCCGGCACGCCGAGCTTGCGCGGGTTGCCCTGCAGCCCGATCGCGAGCACGACGTTGGCGGCGGCAAGCGTCTCGCCGGAGGCGAGCGTGATCTCGAAATCGGGATGTGCACCGGCAATGGCGCGCACCTCGGCGCCGTAGCGGATGTCGATGTCGTGCTGGCCGATGCCGGTGGCCCAGGCGTCGAGCACCGCCTCACGCGTGCCGGCCGCAAACGAGAGATCGCTGCGCAGCGGCACCACGCCCGGCTCGGCCATGACGTGCTTGCCCTTCTGGTAGCGCTGGATCGTGTTCGCGTGCGCCGCACTGCCTTCCAGCAGCAGGTGCGGCTTGCCAAGCGCGGCCGCGCGCGCGGCTGCGCTTAGGCCCGCCGGACCGGCGCCGACGATAACGACGTCCAGGGAGACTCTGCTCAGGCTCACGGATTACCGAATACTGCTGCCCCGGAAACGGTTTGCGTGTTGTTCGGATCGGACAGCGAATAGGTCAGACCGACGCCGCCCGGGAAACTCGAGTCGGAGGTCGGACCCGGTTCGCTGAAGAAGCCGGAGAAGACGCCGAAGCCGCCGGTCTGCCCGCCGATCGTCAGCAGGTAGCTGCCGTTGAAGCGGTGCGCCGGCTGTACCGGGTCGGCCTGCGTGCCGATGCCGCCGCTGCCGGACGCGATCCAGTTGACGGTGCCGATCGTGATGTCCAGCGTGCTGAACACGGACTGGTTCGTGAAGTCGGCGTCGAACGTGGCGTTACCGAGCACGCCGACGTTGCCCAGGTTGTCGGTCGGCGCCGTACTGCCGATCAGCGTGTAGCTCGCATTGCCGGTAATCGGCATGACCGGCGTACCGGATTCGGGCCCGCTGACCCAGTGCAGGCTCTGGTTGGTCAGGTCGAGCGGGTCGACCTGTCCTCCGCCGAGATCGACATTGGCCACGCCGCCGGTCCAGCGCCCCCAGCGCAGCACGGTCACCGAGTCGAAGCCCGTGTCCGTATTGCTGGCGGTGCCGATGTCCCAGTCAGCCGGCACGACGCCGGTGCGTGACGGGTAGCTGGCGAAAAAGCCGGTCAACTCGTTGCCGGCGCCGAGCCGGTATTCGTCGGCCGCATTGGTCACGACTTCCTGCCAGCGCGGGATGGGCCCGATCTCGCTCACCGAGTAGCTGATGTTGCGACTACCCTGCGGCTGCGGCGTCAGCCCTTGCGTCAGGCTGACGGTCGCGCCGTCGGCATTCGTCGCCAGCGTGGCCTGCGCCGGCAGTGCGATGCCACTGACGAGACCCTGCGCGGTTGCGGCACCCGCCGTGGCGCCCTGCCCGGCGCCGCCCGGCGGCGCGCTGGACGGTGGCGGCGGTTCGCGGCGCGGACCCTGGTCCGGATCGAATCCGGCCATCGCCGGGTCGTAGTTGGCCGGGTCCGGCACCCGGACCTGGCCGGACGGATCGAACACCAGGTCGTTGTCGTCGATCAGCACCGACGGCGGCGCATCGAGCTGCTGCGGCACGCGGGCGATCAGCGGGATGAATGCGTATTCCCCGGCCACCAGCACCAGGTTCGCGATCTCGTTACTGAAGATGATCGACCCTTCGGTCACGCCGAGGTAAAGGCCGTCCTCGATCGGGTTTGCCGCGCTGACGCCGGGTACCCAGGTGCAGTCGGCGTTACAGAACACGGCCGAGTAGTCGGTACCGCGAATGCCGAGCACGCCGACCGGCGTGCGGACTTCGTAGGCCTCGCGATCGTCGCGGCCGATGGCGCCCGTGATGGTGCGGAAGCCGCCCTTGATCAGGGTCGAGACGCTGCGATCGCCGCTGGTGGCGACGACCGGATCCGTCGTCTGCGTCGCGGGCGTGCCCTGGAAGACGTACTCGTCGATGCGCAGGCGGCTGTTCGGCCGGATCGCGATCTTCGCTCCGTCCAGCATAAGGAGCTGCGCGCGCGCCGCCTCACCGGTCGCCACCACGTCGTCCTGGAAGACGTCGTCGCCTTTCGCGAGCGGCACCGGGGCCGGTTGCCGCTCGGCCGTGACGTCGCCGCGGGCGAACACCACCGTGCCGGCATCCTGGGCTCGGACCTCGTTCGCCGCGCCCAGCGCGAGTGCTGCGCACAGCACCGTCGTGACAGTCCTTTGTCTCATCGCGGTGCCCACCTGATCAAAAGACCGATTTCGGTCCGGTCGTACTCGTAAAGCGCAACGTCGGATTCGTTGTCGACGTAGCGGAACGACGGCATCAGGGTCAGGCCGTCAGTCCACACGTCGCGGAACTCGAGCGCGAGCGACGCGGTTTGCTGATCGTCTTCGCGCTGTGCGCCGAAGAACAGGCCGTCGTAGTCGGTCGTCAGCTGACCGAGCGACGCGTGAAGGTAGCCCGCGTTGCCGAGTGCCGTACTGAGCGCGAGCCGGCCGCCGGCCTTTGAGTTGCCGTACGGCGAACCGCCCTGCTTTTCGCTGTCGCTGCCGCCGATGCCCTGCAGCGAGATCGAGCTTTGCGGGTTGAATCGGTAGGTCACTGCGCCGGTGAACATGACGCGGTCGACGTCCAGCACTTCGATCTGCGAATCGAAACGATGCGCGCCGCCGCGGATGCCCAGCGACAGGTCCCATTGCTCGTTGAGCCGGCGGCCGAAGAGCAGGTCGAGGCCGGCGTAGGTTTCGTTTTCGTCACCATCGCGCGCGACCCAGTACGGATCGATGCCGGCCCGGCCGAAAAATGCGCCGCGCTGCCAGGTGACGCCGCCATAGCCGGACACGACGGTCGCATTGATGAACGGCGCGTCGCTGTTGTCGCGATGGCTGGCTCGCCCGTTCAGTATCCACGCGTACTGCGGGCTTTGCGGTGCCAGCCAGTCGAAGCCGACTGCGACTTCCGCGAACGGCGACTCCGTCTCGAGGTTCTGCGGATTCAACGTGAAGCCCAAAAACTGCTGGTTCGCGGTGGAACCGTTCGCGTTGCTGTCGTTGCCGGCAAACGCCTCGAGGTACGGGCTGAAGCGCGCCTGCGGCGTGGCCGGCGCCCTGTCGATGGCGCGCAGGTAGTTCGCAATGACCTCTGCGACGCCGGGCGGCGGATTCTCGTCCTGCAGCGCAACGAACAGTTCGCGCGCAAGCGCGGTATTGCCGGCCTCGAAATAGGCGCGCGCAAGTTCCATGCGGGCGCCGGCATAGTCGGGGCGCACCGCGATGGCCCGGCGCAGGCTGAATATCGCCTCGCTGGTCTCGCCGGAGTCCAGCGCCGCGATGCCGTAGAGATAGTCGTAGAAGGGATTGCCGGCGAGTTCGATTTCGAGCGTCCGCAGAATCGCGTAAGCCTGGCGGCTGCGATTCGTGGCAAGCAGGGATTCCGCGCGGTTCAGTATGCTGCGGGCATCGGCGCTGATCTTGACGTCGAACGTCTCGCCGGACTGAGCATAAAGGGTCGTCGACGCCGCCCCCCCGAGCAACAGCGAAATCAGAACTATGCCGGTGTGCAACCCGCGTCGGGTTTGTCTGGGCATCTGATTTTCCTTGACGGCGGAAACCGGGCCATCCACTGGTGTCCGACAGCGACGCATTCGCGTCGTCGTTACTTGGTCAGATGTTCGAAGACCCCGTCCCAGTCTGTCGGCGGTGGCTCCCGCCTGAACTTCTCAATTCTTTGAATGTAGACATTATATAGAAGGTGATCGTCGAGATCGCGTAACTTTTCGAGGATCGCTTCGGCGCCGTCCCAATCCCTGTTCCGATAAGCGGTCAGCGCAATTGAAAACTGTTTCAATCGCTCGGCGTCGGCGGGCATTATGGAATCTTCCGGCCCGATCGGTTCGTGAATCGCGATCGGCTCGTTCTTGCCTTTGACCCTGACCAGGTCGAGTTCCCTGAATGCGAAGTCAGGCAGCATGCTCGCGGTCGTATCGCTGACGATCATGTCGACGCCGTACTGCTTCGTCAGGCCTTCGAGTCGCGAGCCGAGATTCACGACGTCGCCCATCACCGTATAGGCGATGCGGAATTCCGAACCCATGTTGCCGACGTTCATTTCGCCGGAAGAGACGCCGACGCCGACGCGGATCGGCGGCCAGCCTCTGCGCGTGAACGGTTCGTCCAGTTCGCGCACGACTTTCGCCATCTCGAGGCCGGCGGTCACGGCATGCCGGGCGTGGTCCTCGTCCGGCAGCGGCGCACCCCAGAATGCCATCACACAGTCGCCCATGTACTTGTCGATCGTGCCGCGCTGCTCCTGGATGATGCGTGTAAAAGGCGTCAGGAACTCGTTCATCATCTGCGTCAGTTCGCGCGCGTCGATGCTCTCCGAAATCGTCGTGAAGCCGCGCACGTCGGAAAACAGCACCGACATCTCGCGACTCTCGCCTTCCAGCGACACCTCCTCGCCGGCCTCGTCGAGTTCCTCGACCAGCTTTGGCGGAATGTACTGGCCGAACACCCGCGACAGGTGCCGCTTGTTGCGCGATTCGACGAAAAAGCCGTAGTTGATCTGCAAAAGCGCCGCGAGCAACGTGTAGCCGAGCAGTGAGGCCACCGGCACGACCAGGTTCAGCGCCGACCACATCCACAGGTTCAGCGCCATCGCCGTGATCAGTATTGTGACGACGAAAACGAGCGCGCCGAACGGCGATAGCCGCGGCAGGAGAAATACCGTCAGTGCGCCGATGACGAACAGGAGCGTCAGCTCGAGGCCGTCGGAGTACGCCGGCTGCTGCCGGATCGCCGCGTCGAGCAGGCCGGCGATCAGGTTCGCGTGCGCCTCGACGCCGATGTAGCGCTGGCCGACCGGCGTCGAGCGCAGGTCGAGGAGCCCGGCGGCGCTGGCCCCCAGCAGCACGATCCGGTCGCTGAGCAACTCCTGTGGCGCGTCCTGGCTAAACACATCCTTGGCCGGGACGAACGGAAAGCTGCCCTGCCGGCCGCGAAACGGGATGAACACGGCAACCTGCTCGTTGACGGGAATCGCAAGCTCGCCGAGGCGAAACGACTCGAGCTCGATGCCGGACAGGCGTCCCGAGCCGGTCCGTGCGAAATTCAGGCCGACCGGCGGCGAGCCGAGCGCGACGCGCGCGGTCGCGAGCGCAAGTGACGGGTACAGGTCGCCGCGGTAGCGCTGCACCAGCGGCGCGCGGCGGAACACGCCGTCGGAATCGATCAGCGGCGAATCGAAAAAGCCGCCGCCGACGGCGTTTTCCTGCAGCGCCTCGAGCGTGCCCGCGTAGCCTGCGGCCTCGACGAACGGCACGCTGACGTCGGCCAGTTCGACCTCGCGGATGATCGGCGGCGGCAGCACGCCCGTTGCCTCCGGCTCGCCTTCCGCCAGCGAATCCTTGAACACGAAACCGGTGATGACGTCGCGCGCGATCAGCGATTCGGCGAAACGGATGTTGCTGTCCATCGCCTGCGACAGCTCGTCGAGGCGCGCGCTGACCGCCGGATCGGCAGCGATGTCACTCGCCTTGAGATCGCGCAGCAGGCGCTCGGCCGAGGTTTCCTCGGCCTCGGCGAACAAAGCGTCGAAGGCGACCACGCGCACACCGTAGTGATCGAACAGGTTGTCGACGATCGTCGCCAGCGTGTCGCGCGGCCAGGGCCACTGCCCCAATGCGAGCTGGCTCGCCTCGTCGATGTCGACGATGACGATGCGCTCGTCCACGGTGCCGGGCATCGTCAGCCGCACGCGCACGTCGTAAAGATAGTTCTCGACCCGGTCGATGATCTCGAGCCGCGGCTTGCCCGCGATGTGCATCGCGAACACGGCCAGCGTGAGTCCGCTGATGGCGAGGCGCACCAACAGGCGGATCCAGCGCGTTCGGGTGGCCGTCTGCATCGCGCGATTCTACCCGTCGGCGTGCCGTCGACCTACTGCCGGCCTGAACTCGATGCCTTGACGTGGTCTAATCCCGGCAACAAACAAAGAGAAGCGGAGCTCTCCGATGCAAAAAATTCTCAGGGCAGCCTGGCTGCTGCCGCTCGTTGCCGCCGCCGGACTGTGCCAGGCAGACGATACCGGTGTCGATGCCCGCTACACCTGGGACCTCCGCGAAATCTATCCGAGCGTTGAGGCCTGGGGCGAGGCGCGCGAGGCTGTCATGGCGCGTTTCGAGGAAATCGACGCGCGTCGCGGCACCCTGGGAGACAGCGCCGGGGATCTTTACGAGACACTCGCGCTGGTCTCCGACATCAGCCGCGAAGCCGCCAGGATATCCACCTATGCGAGCCTGAATGCCGACGAAGACCTGCGTGCAACGGAGCTGCAGGAGCGCCGCCAGCTCGCACAGCTCATGTTCGCACGCCTGAACGAATCAACGGCCTGGATGCAGCCCGAAATCCTGCGCGTCGGCGAGGAAGTGATCACCGCCTATATCAACGAAGAGCCGCGCCTCGAGCGCTTCCGCTTCGGCCTGGAAAACGCGCTGCGCAACGCGCCGCATACGCTCGGCGATGAAGCTGAGGAAACGCTCGCATTCTTCTCGCAGACGTTCGGCCAGCCGAACACGATCTACAGCATCGTCGCGAACTCCGACATTCCGTGGCCAACGATCACGCTCTCGACCGGCGAGGAAGGCACGATCGACTCGCAGGGCTACAGCCGCTACCGCGGCAGCCCGAATCGCGACGACCGCAAGCTCGTCTTCGATACGTTCTGGGGCAAGTGGCTCGAATACCGGAACAGCGTCGGCGCGGTCCTGAACTCGCACCTGCAGACGCAGGTGGCGCTGGCGAAGGCGCGCAACTACGACTCGGTGCTGCACCGCGAGCTGTTCCAGGACAACCTGCCACCGGAGGTCTACCACACGCTCGTCGCCGAGGTGA
>CALKYK010000056.1 GCA_938003715.1 uncultured Gammaproteobacteria bacterium | reverse complement strand
GGCAGCGATTTTCGTCACGGCCATCGACACGAACCCGCACGCGCCCGATCCGGCAGTCGTCCTGGACACATTCGGGCGCGATGCGTTTGCCGCCGGTTTGCGCGCCATCGGTACGTTGACCGAAGGTGCGGTATGGGTCTGCACGGCGCCCGACAGCGGCATCCAGGTCCCGCAGGAAGCGCCGATTCGTCACGCCGAATTCGACGGGCCGCATCCGGCCGGCCTGGTGGGCACTCACATACACTTCCTCGATCCGGTCAGCGAACGAAAATCGGTGTGGCACATCGGCTACCAGGACGTGGCTGCAATCGGACGCCTGTTCAGCGAAGGCGTGCTCGATATGGCGCGCGTAGTTTCCCTCGCCGGCCCATCGGTGAAAGAGCCGCGCCTGCTGGCCACGCGACTCGGTGCGTCGATCGCAGACATCACGAGCGGCGAATTTGCACCCGGCAGGAAACGGATACTCTCCGGATCCGTACTCGGCGGCCGCCGCGCGGCAGGGTCGCTCGCGTGGCTCGGCCGTTATCACAGCCAGGTGACGGCGCTGCCCGAGGGCAGCGAGCGCGAGTTCCTGTCGTGGGCGCGACCCGGCGCCGGCAAGTTTTCCGCGGTGCGTGCCTTTGCCGGCCACCTGCTGCACCGTCGGCCCTTCCAGCTCAGCACGTCGCAGAACGGCAGCCCCCGAGCGATGGTCTCGACAGGGACGTTCGAGAAAGTGATTCCGCTCGACGTACTTGCCACGCCACTGCTGAAGGCACTCCTCGTCGAGGACACCGACAGCGCCCGCGAGCTGGGATGCCTGGAGCTCGACGAGGAGGATCTCGCGCTGTGCTCGTTCGTCTGCAACGGCAAGTACGAGTACGGTCCGTTCCTGCGGCGGAATCTCGAACTCATCGAGGCGTACGGCTGATGCGGCGCCTGCGCCACATGCTGGACCGCTGGGAGCCGCTGTTCCTGCCCGGCGGCCGCTTTGCGCGTTTCCACGCGCTCTACGAAATGGTCGACACGCTGTTTTATTCGCCGCCCGACCTGACCCGCGGCGCGCCGCACGTGCGCGACGCGATCGATCTGAAAAGAGTCATGATCCTGGTCGTCTTCGCCGCCGCGCCCGCACTTGTGATGGGTTTGTGGAATACCGGTCTGCAGGCAAACCTGGCGCTCGCCGAACTCGGAATGGACTCGATACCCGGCATCAGGGGCAGCGTACTTGCGTTGCTCGGCGTAGGCGTAGACGCCGGCAGCGTGTACGACGACGTCATGCACGGCCTGGCCTGGTTCGTGCCGATTTACGTCGTCACGATGGCCGCCGGCGGGTTCTGGGAAATCCTGTTCGCCGGCGTACGAAATCACGAGATCAACGAGGGATTCTTCGTCACGTCGCTCCTGTACGCGCTCATCCTGCCCGCGTCCCTGCCCCTGTGGCAGGTTGCGCTCGGCATCAGCTTCGGCGTCGTGATCGGCAAGGAGCTATTCGGCGGGACCGGCAAGAATTTTCTGAACCCCGCACTCGTCGGCCGTGCGTTCCTGTATTTCGCCTACCCGGCAGAAATTTCGGGCGACGCCGTCTGGACACCGGTCGACGGCTTCACCGGCGCGACCGCGCTCGGCATTGCCGCGATCGACGGCATGAACGGCGTGCTCGCGAGCGGGCTGACCTGGACGGACGCATTCATAGGGCGGCTGCAGGGCTCGCTCGGCGAGACGTCCGCGCTCGCCTGCCTGATCGGCGCGGTGTTTATCGTCTATACCGGGGTCGGCTCGTGGAAGATCATCCTCGCCACGTTCGCCGGCCTGAACATCCCGGCGCTCCTGTTCCACGCGCCCGACGCCGCAAACCCGATGCTCGGCATGCCGGGGTACTGGCACGTCGTGCTCGGCGGCTTTGCGTTCGGCGCCGTTTACATGGCAACCGATCCCGTCAGCGCCACGCAGACGGAAGCCGGCAAGTGGATCTACGGATTGTTGATCGGCTTCGTGACCTGGGTCATCCGCGTCGTCAACCCGGCGTTTCCGGAAGGCATCATGCTCGCGATCCTGTTCGCGAACGTGTTCGCACCGGTGATCGACTACTTTG
>CALKYK010000055.1 GCA_938003715.1 uncultured Gammaproteobacteria bacterium | reverse complement strand
CGTCTTCGGTACCGTCTCGAAGTCCAGTGCGCCCCATGAATCGACGATGCGGTCGCCGTCGAACGGCGCAATGCCGAGCTCGATCGGCGTCGAACCGGAGGCAAGGACGACGTGCTTCGCGTCGAGCACTTCGGGCTCGCCGTCGACCGGCGTGAACTCGACCTTGCGCCCCGCCAGCAACTTGCCGTGGCCGACCAGGCCGTCGACCTTGGCCGCCTTGAACAGCCCGGCGATGCCGCCGGTCAGCTGGCGCACGATCGTCGCCTTTCGCTTCTGCATCCTGCCGACGTCGATTTTCGGTTCGGGCACGTCGATGCCGTGCGACGAGAATTCATGGGCGGCGCGATGAAAGAGCTCGGACGATTCGAGAAGTGCCTTCGACGGAATGCAGCCTGCGTTCAGGCAGGTGCCGCCGAACGCGTTCTTGCCGTCACGGTTCTCCCACTCGTCGATGCAGGCGACCTTCATTCCGTGCTGTGCTGCGCGTATGGCCGCGATGTAGCCTGCCGGGCCTGCGCCGATGACGACGACGTCGTAGCTCCTGCTCATGATCGCTCCTGCGTCAGACCTGCAGCAGCAGGCGGCCCGGATCCTCGAGCGAGTTCTTGATGCTGACCAGGAACTGCACCGCTTCCTTGCCGTCGATGATGCGGTGATCGTAGGTGAGCGCGAGATACATCATCGGCCGGACTGCGACTTCGCCGTCGACCACCATAGGCCGCTCCTGGATCGCGTGCATGCCGAGTATTGCGCTCTGCGGCGGATTCAGTATCGGCGTCGACAGAAGCGAGCCGAAAACACCGCCGTTCGTGATCGTGAACGTGCCGCCGGTCAGGTCTTCCATGCTCATCGTGCCATCGCGGGCTTTCTTCGCCAGTTCGTTCATGTCCGACTCGATCTGCGCGAAGCTCAGGTGTTCGACATCGCGCAGCACCGGCACCATCAGGCCGCGATCGGAGGACACGGCAACGCCGATGTCCACGTAGTTGTGGTACACGATGTCGTTGTCTTCGACGGAGGCGTTGACGACCGGGAATTTTTTCAGCGCTTCGACGGCGGCCTTGCAGAAAAAGGACATGAAACCCAGGCGAACGCCGTGTTCCTTCTCGAACTGTTCCTTGTAACGCTTGCGCAGCGCCATCACTTCGGTGAGATCGACTTCGTTGAACGTCGTCAGCATGGCCGCGGTGTGCTGCGCCTCGACGAGGCGCTCGGCGATGCGTGCGCGCAGGCGGGTCATCGGCACCCGTTCGTCGCTGCGCGAGCTGCCGGTTGCGGCGGTTTCTACGGCCGGCGCCGGATCGCCCGGCGTCACGTTCTCGTCGCTGTGGCTCTTCAGGTAGGACATGACATCGGACTTCGTGATGCGTCCGTCCTTGCCGGTACCGACGACGATCGTTGCGTCGAGGTCGTGTTCGTCCATAAGCCGGCGAACGGCGGGACTCATCTTCGCCTCGGCACGCGACTTGCCGTCGTCGCCGTCCTTGTCCGCATCGTCCTTCGCGGCCGACTTTTTCGCCGCCGGCTTGCTCGCGTCGCCCTTGCCGTCGGATTTCTTTTCCGCAGCCTGGCCCGAACCTTCCTCGAGCAGTGCCAGCAGGTCGCCGGCCGTGACGGTTGCGCCGTCGTCGATCTTGATCTCCTTCAGCGTGCCCGACGCGGGTGCCGGGACTTCGAGCACGACCTTGTCGGTTTCGAGATCGACCAGGTTTTCATCCCGGGAGACGGAGTCGCCGGCTTTCTTGTGCCAGGCCACCAGCGTGGCATCAGTCACGGATTCGGGGAGCTGGGGAACCTTGATTTCGATCGTCATTTAGTCTTCCGTTTGCTGTCGCGTTCTTTGGCGGACTTGCTGGCCTTGATCTGTATGTCGAGCGCCGCTTCGACGAGCGCCTGTTGCTGCTGCATGTGCAGCTTGTAGATGCCGGATGCCGGCGCGGCTGCGCCTTCGCGGCCGGCGTAGAAAAGCTGCTGCTCGTCGGCGAGCGGTTCCTGCAGCCGGTGCCGGATCTGGTACCACGCGCCCTGGTTCTGCGGCTCTTCCTGGCACCAGACGATTTCGTCCGCGTTCGGATAGTCGGCGATGACCGCGGCGTAGTCGTCGATCGGGAACGGATAGAGCTGCTCGATGCGCACCAGTGCGACGTCGGTGAGACTCTGCACCTGCCGCGCTTCGTCCTGGTCGTAGTAGACCTTGCCGCTGCAGAAGACGACCCGCCGTACCTTGTCCTTGTCGAGTTCCGTCGTCTCCGGGATCACGAGGTGAAAGGAGCCGGTCGAAAGCGTCGTCAGCGGGGACACCGAGAACTTGTGCCGCAGCAGGCTTTTCGGCGTCATGACGATGAGCGGCTTGCGATAGTGCCGGATCATCTGTCGCCTGAGCATGTGAAACAGCTGTGCCGGCGTCGACGGTACACAGACCTGGATGTTGTGCTCGGCGCAAAGCTGCAGGAAACGTTCGAGCCGCGCCGACGAGTGCTCGGGACCCTGCCCCTCGTAGCCGTGCGGCAGGAACAGCGTGAGCCCGCACAGCCTGCCCCACTTCGCCTCGCCGGAGCTGATGAACTGGTCGATGACGACCTGGGCGCCGTTCGCGAAATCGCCGAACTGGCCCTCCCAGATGACCAGCGTCTTCGGCTCGGTGGTGGCGAAGCCGTACTCGTAGGCCATGACCGCTTCTTCGGACAGGAGCGAGTCGGTGACGCAGAACGCGTTCGGCCGGTGGGCGATTGTCGTCAGCGGCGTGATTTCCTCGCGGTTCGCCTGGTTGTGCAGGACGGCGTGGCGGTGGAAAAACGTGCCGCGTCCGCTGTCCTGGCCGGTGAGGCGCACGTTGTAGCCGTCCTCGATGAGACCGGCGTAGGCCATCGCTTCGGCGAAACCCCAGTCCATGTCGATCTCGCCGTCCGCCATCTTCCTGCGGTCGTCCATGATGCGCTGGACGCGGCCGTGCAGAACGTAGCCGGGCGGGACGTGGCAGATCTTGTCGGCCAGTGCCGCGACCCGCTTCGGGCTGAGCGTCGTGTCGACGACTTCGTCCCACCGCGCATCGAGGTACGGCCGCCAGTCGACGGTAAACTCGTTGCCGATCATGCCGAGTGACGACTTAGGCACCGGCTCGCCGCGATCGAGTCGATCGCGATAGTCGTCCTGCATCGCGCTCACGGTGTCCGGGTCGACGACGCCGGCGTCGACCAGCCTTTGCGCGTACAGGGCGCGTGTCGTGTCGTGTTTCTTGATGACGGAATACATGACCGGCTGCGTGGCGGAGGGTTCGTCGGCTTCGTTGTGACCGTGGCGTCGGTAGCAGACCAGGTCGATGACCACGTCCTTGCCGAATTTCTGCCGGTACGCCAGCGCAAGACGCGTGACGAAGATCGCCGACTCCGGGTCGTCGCCGTTGACGTGAAAGATCGGCGCTTCGATCATTTTCGCGACGTCGCTGCAGTACGGCGTCGAACGCGCATCCGACGGGCGGCTGATCGTGAAGCCGATCTGGTTGTTGACGACGATATGAATCGTTCCGCCGGTGCGGAAACCATTCGTCTGCGACATCTGGAACGTTTCGGTCACGACACCCTGGGCGCAGAATGCCGCGTCGCCGTGAATCAGCACCGGCAGCACTTCGCGCCGGCATTCGTCGTCGTGCCGCTCCTGGCGCGCCCGCACCGAGCCCTCGACGACCGGGTTGACGATCTCGAGGTGCGACGGGTTGAACGCGAGCGCAATGTGCACGTTGCCGCCCGGCGTCTTCATGTCTGCAGAGAAGCCCTTGTGGTACTTGACGTCGCCGGACCCCTTCATTTCCTCGGGATCGACGTTGCCCTCGAATTCCTCGAACAGCTCTTCGGGTGACTTGCCGAGCACGTTGACCAACACGTTGATGCGCCCGCGGTGTGCCATGCCGATCACGAGTTCCTTGACGCCGGCCTTGCCGCCCTGCTGGATCAGGTCGTCGACCATCGGTATCAGGCTTTCGCCGCCCTCTAGCGAAAATCGCTTCTGCCCGACGAAGCGTGTGTGCAGGTAGCGCTCGATGCCTTCTGCCGCGGTCAGCTGCTCGAGCAGCCAGCGACGCTCCTGCTCTTCCAGGCCGCCGGACACGATGCCCTGCTCGAAATGTTTGCGCAGCCACAAACGCTCGCGCGCCCGCGAGACATGGGCGAACTCGGCGCCGATCTTGCCGCAGTAGATCTTTTTCAGGAGGTCTAGGATGTCGCGAAGCTTCATGCGCCGGTTGCCGGTGCCCGCGAGGCCGCCGGTAACGAACTCGGTGTCCATGTCCGCGTCGTTCAGGCCGAGGTAATCGAGTTTCAACACACCGGGCGTGTGGCGTTCCATGAGGCCAAGTGGGTCCAGGTCCGCGATCTGGTGACCACGTAGCGAGTACACCTGGATCAGTCGCGAGACGGCAGCCTGTTTTTCGTTCGGCGCGACGGCGGCGCCCGAGACACGAGCCGCAACGGCCCCGTTGCCGCGCGAGCTGCGCGCCCGTTCGACCAGCCGGCGCCGCACCGGGCTGTGCAGGGTGTCGTTCCGTTCCGGCGCAAGACCGCGAAAGTAGCGCCGCCAGCCTTCCGGCACCGAGTCGGGGTTGCCGACGTACTGCTCGTACAGAGCCTCGATCGCCGCGGCATTACTGCCGTACAGCGGTGTGGATTCGTAACGTTCCTTGAGTGAATTGCCCATGACGGCGGCGCGGCCCTCTCAAGGCTCAAGCCAAAAAGGGGCGCTAGTTTAGCCCATGGTCCACCGTGAGGGAATTCGCCGCCAGCGCGGCGGCGCGGCTCAGAGCACGCGCGACAGCCAGACGAATTCGTAACAGATCAGCACCGCGTAGCCGCTGAATGCGGCGGTCAACAGCACGCCGGTGCGAAAGCGGTTCATGAACCGGGCGCGGGACAGGAACACCAGCGCCAGGATGCCGAGGCCGGTCAGTGCCATCTTGCTGATGGCAAAACTGGTCGTACTTTTAGCGAGCATCGCCGCCATCACGGGGTTCGCCTCGACCGCGCCGCGATTCAGAAGCGTGAGCGTGAAAAGGGCATCGAGGCAGCTCATCAGCATGATGCCGATGGCCAGGAAGAACAGCCAGGGGTGATGCCAGTCGGTGAACACGGGTTCGTGTTCCGTGGCACGTCGCGCGTCGCGCCGTCGCGAGCGCAGGAAGCCGAACATGACGGTGCGCCAGGTGAAGGATCGCCGATCCGCGATGCTGCGTTGCTCGGCAATGGTTCGGGCGTCCTCGATCTGTCTCAACGCAAGTCCCTGTCGTTCTGCCAGGCGTCGCCCTCGCCCGTTTCCCCTGCGATCCGGCATCGATTCTCCATCCCGACGGCGCATCGCTGCTGCGTGCCCGTTGCCGGCCGGCTGGCAACGTTCGGGCACAGGAACACTTTAAATGCTCACTCCACGGGCTGTCTGTACAAAGTTCCGACACCGCGGGCCGGAAACTGCGGCCTGCGGCAATAGCCGTATAATCCGCCCGGCAGGAGTTTCAGACAATGCCCGCATGAAAGCATTGACCGCAACCTTGCCGTCCGGAGAGGCGGTGACCTATCGCGACCGGAAGCGCTGGTTCTGGCTGCTGTCGGTGCTGTACCCGCTGCAGCCGCTGCTGGGTATCGCCCTGCACGCCCGCACCGGCGAGCAGGCCTGGCTGCTGTTGCCGCTGGCGCTGACCTACGTCGGCGGGCCGCTGCTCGACGCGATCTTCGGCGAGGACACGAACAACCCGCCGCGCGCGGTGCTGCCGCAGCTCGATCGCGTGCGCTATTACCGACTCCTTACTTATACCGTCGTTCCGCTGCACTTCCTCACGCGTATCTTATCGGCCGTGTCGGCGGCGACAGCA
>CALKYK010000054.1 GCA_938003715.1 uncultured Gammaproteobacteria bacterium | reverse complement strand
CGAGTCGGTTTACCTCATCAGCAAGGCCGGCACGGACGTGCAGTTCGGCCTGACCCAGGAAAACATCTCTGTCCTGAGGTCGGACCCGAGAACGGGCGTGCCCGAATTCCTTACCGCGGAGACGGACATTCGCGCGAATACGACGAATTTCCAGCGCCTCGAGGAATACCAGGGCCTCGGCCTGAACGTGGCCTACCAGGTCAATGACCGGCTGGAAGTCACCGGCGACCTGTCATGGTCCGATACCCGCCGCACCGAAACCGACATCGAGATCAATCTCGGCGCAACGGACACCGGCGCGGTCGAGAACCGGGAGGATTTCCTGGTTTCCATCGATCTCAACGCAGCCGGAACGGACGGGGTTGCGCTGGCGACGATTAACGGCCTCGACGACGGCACGCCGACGCCGCTCTTCGACATCACAGACCCGACGTTCTTCACCGGGCGCGACCGCGCGCAGCTCCGCGCCCGGCAGCAGATACGTGACATGACGATCACTGCGCTGAGAACGGATTTCACGCTCGACATGGAGGACTTCGGCTTCA
Source organism: uncultured Gammaproteobacteria bacterium (assembly GCA_938003715.1). Classification (GTDB taxonomy): domain Bacteria; phylum Pseudomonadota; class Gammaproteobacteria; order Steroidobacterales; family Woeseiaceae; genus SZUA-117. Next base: position 18,933 of record CALKYK010000054.1, on the reverse strand, counting down.
TCAGCAGTATCCAGGGCGGCGTGCGTTTCTCGAGCCTCGAATACGATACGTTCGGCGGCAACCGCAGCCGCAACGGCATCAACGAGTTCGACGACCAGGACTTCGACGGCGTCGCCGGCGGATCGCCGAATGCGGTAACGGATGCGATCGTCTTTGCCGCTGCAAACAACTGCGGACAGCCGAGCTTCCCCGAGCCCGGCTTCCTGTCGGATGCGACGAACAACCAGCCGCTGTTCACGAACACGAACGGCCTCGGTAACGGCAGCAATTTCGCGACGTTCGATTTCTTCTGTCTCGCCGACACGATGCTCACGAACTACGGTGGCCTGTCCGCGCTGCAGTACGAAAACGGGCGCGAAACCGGCAGTGTCGACATTACGGAAGACACACTCGCTTTCTACTTGCAGGCGAACTTCGAAACCTCGTTCGGCGACATTCCCGCGCGCGGCAACTTTGGCGTACGCGTCGTTGAGACCACGGTCGACTCGTTCGGCTACCGCAGCCCGCTGACGGTCACCGAGGGTATCGATCCCAATGACAACACGACCGAGTTCTTCATCACGGCCGCGCCGTCCGGCACGCCGTTCGAAAGAGTCAAGGCGTCCAACAGCTACACCGAGGTGCTGCCGAGTTTCACCCTGATCCTCGACCTGACCGACAACGTCATACTGCGCACGGGTGCATTCCGCGGTATCTCCCGCCCGGACCCGAACGCATATGGCAACGGCCGGGCCGTCAACGAGAGCACGTCGGGCGATCCGGGCGACGGATACGACAGCCTCGAAGAGGCGGTGCAGGGCATTACCGCCAACGGCAACCCGTTCCTCGAGCCGCTGCCTTCCTGGAATATCGACGCAGCGATCGAGTGGTACCCGAACCAGGACACGATGATCGCGTTGGGCGGCTACTGGAAGATGTTCCAGGGTGGATTCGAGAACGTCTACCAGCAGGAGAATTTCCTGATCGACGGCATCGTTGTGCCCGGCTCGGTGCGGACCACGCAGGTCAGTGACATCGACAGCGAGCTGTACGGCATGGAAGTCACCCTGGCACACTCGTTCGATTACCTGCCGGGGTTCCTGGGCGGCTTCGGCGCCAAGATCAGCTACAACTACGCCGAAACGAACTTCCTGTTCGAAGACGGCTTCGGTGGCGATGGCACCGTGTTCGACGCCCAGGGCAACCCGAGTCCGGTAATCGGTATCCTGCCGCCGGCTCGCCTGTTCGGCCTGTCGCGGCACACCTCGTCGTCGCAGCTCTACTGGCAGAACGATCGCTTCGACGCACAGGCGATCTGGAAGACCCGTTCGCGGTACTTCCAGCAGTTCACCCGCGACACGCAGGGACGCATCCGCTACACGGATGACAACCACGTGCTCGAGCTGCGACTCGGTTACCAGCTTAACGACAACATCAAGCTGACTGCGGAAGGTCTGAACCTGCTGAACGAGCCGCGCCGCGACTATCGTGGCGTCATCGGCAACACGTTGCAGGTTCTGTCCTACGGCCCGCGCTTCTTCTTCGGCGCGAAAGCGAGGTTCTAGGCGCCATTTGCCGGTTCATAATGGTCACCTGCCCGCCCGGTTCGACAGAATCGGGCGGACGGGTCACCACGCCGGAGGGGGCAAATGAAGCAAGTTCTCATCATCCTCGCGTGCCTGGCTGGTTGCGCTGCACCAGCAAAGGAGTTTGTCGTCGCCGACCAGGCGGAATACCGGGACGCGGCGAAGCGACTCGGTCCCGGCGACACGGTCGTGCTCGCCGACGGCGTGTGGCGGGACTTCGAGATCCTGTTCACAGGCAAGGGGCGAGAGGGCGAACCGATCACGCTGCGCGGCCAGACGCCGGGCAAAGTCATTCTTTCAGGTCAGTCCAACCTCCGCCTCGCCGGCGAGCACCTGGTGGTCCGCGATCTCGTGTTTCGCGACGGTTACACGCCGACCAACACGGTCATCGCGTTTCGCCGCACCAAGGGTGAGTACGCCAGCCACAGCCGCGTCACCGGCGTGGTCATCGACCACTACAACAACCCGGAGCGCTTCGAGGAAGACTACTGGGTCATGTTGTACGGCAGAAACAATCGCTTCGACCACAACCACATCGCCGGCAAGAGCAACCGCGGCGTGACGATGGCGGTGCGGCTGGACAGCGAGGAAAGCCAGCAGAATCATCACCGCATCGACCACAACTACTTCGGTCCGCGTAACGTCCTGGGCTCGAACGGCGGCGAGACGCTGCGCATCGGAACCAGCCACTATTCGCTGACCGACTCTCACACCCTCGTCGAGAACAACTGGTTCGATCGCTGCGACGGTGAGGTGGAAATCATCTCCAGCAAATCGGGCCGCAACGTTTTCCGCGGCAACCTGTTCACGGAGTCGCGCGGCACGTTGACGCTGCGACATGGCAACGACAACCTCATCGAGAACAACGTCTTCCTCGGCAACGGCGTGCCCCATACGGGTGGCATCCGCGTCATCAACAAGCGCCAGACCGTGCGCAACAACTACCTCGAGGGCCTGACCGGTCATCGATTCGGCGCCGCGCTGACGATCATGAACGGCGTGCCGAACTCACCGATCAACCGCTACCACCAGGTCGAGGACTCGGTGGTCGAACACAATTCGATCATAGACAGCCGTCACATCGAGCTTGCGGCAGGCGCCGACGAGGAGCGCTCCGCGCCGCCGATTCGCACCTCGTTCCGTGACAACCTCGTGTACAACGGTGACGGCAAGAGCATCATCACGATCTACGACGACATCAGCGGCATCACTTTTGAAGGCAACGTCGTGCACGAAGTTGAGGAGCCCGCGATTGCCGACGGTTTCAAGAGCCGCAGCGTTGTGCTGGAGCGGCATACCAACGGCCTCAGGTATCCGGTCGGCAGCGCGGCCGGCGCGAGCCGGGAACTGGCGGTGCTCGACGGCAACGCCACCGGCGTCAGCTGGTACCCGAAACCCGGCCCCGACGTGCGCTTCGATACCGGCAATACGCTGCCGGTAGCGCCAGGCGAGGGGGCGCTCGCGCGCGCGGTGGCCGCAGCCGGTCCGGGCGACATCGTCGAGCTGGCGCAGGGCACCTACCTCGCGGAACGCACGCTGGGCATCGACAGGCCTGTAACGATCCGCTCTGCGGATCCTGAAAACCGTGCCCGCATCGAGTTCGAGCGCACCGCGCTGGCCGAGATCGTCGAGGACGGCAACCTGAAGCTGCAGGGTGTCGACATTTCCGGGGCCTCGGCGCCGGATGCGCCCGGCAACACCGTGATCCGCACCAGCCGTTACTCGATGCTTTACAACTACGAACTCGTCATCGACGGCGTCACGGTCAGCTACCTCGATGTAAATCGCTCCTTCAACTTCTTCACGCCCTCTAAGCACACGTTTTCCAACGCCATCACGATCGACAATTCCAGGTTCAAGAACGTGACCGGCTACGTGCTGTTCATGAAGCTCGAGCTCGACGATCTCGGCATCTACAACGGCGAATACGTCACGATTTCGAATTCGGAGTTTCGCGACGTACAGGGCGCGGTTGCGGATATATACCGGGGCGGCACAGACGAAAGCACGTTCGGCCCGCATTTCACGCTGCGTGATTCGTCCCTGGTCAACGTCGGCAAGGGCCGGCGCAACCGGGCGAACGCATCTGTTCGACTGCACGGTGCGCAGGACATCGACGTCGCCGGCAACGCATTCCGCAACAGCGCGCCGCTCGACATCACGCACACGGTCGGGGAACCGCGAGTAGCAGTCGCAAACAACGATTACGCGGGCACCCCGGCACCCGTGGTCGGGACGCACTGATGCGTACGTCGTTACTCGGCATTGTTGCATGCAGTGCGCTGCTGCCGGTCACGGTCCAGGCGTCCGACTCCGCGCACCCCACCCTCCTGATGTCGCCGCAGTCGGTCGAGCGCATCAGGAACGAACTCGAGCCCGGTTCGGGGTTTGCGCAATCGCTAGCGGCCACCCGGGCGCAGACTGACCGATACTTCATGTCCCCCCCGGATGTACCGGTGCCGGTCGACCCGGGTGGCGGCTACACCCACGAAAAACACAAGCGTAACGGTGTGGCGATTCACGATGCCGGCATCCTCTACCAGCTGACAGGCGAGGAACGCTATGCAGGCTACGCGCGTGACCTGCTCCTCGAGTACGCAGAGCTGTACCCGACGCTGGATCTGCACCCGGCGCGGGCTTCGAGTTCGCCCGGCCAGCTCTTCTGGCAGAGCCTGAACGAAGCCGTGTGGCTGGTGTACGCGATCCAGGGTTACGACGCGATCATCGAGACGCTGGACGAAAACACACGGGAATCGATCGAGCAGGGCGTGCTCCGGCCGCTGTCGGATTTCATCTCGATCGAATCGCCGCAGACATTCGATCGCATCCACAACCATGGAACCTGGGCGGCTGCCGCCGTCGGCATGACCGGCTACGTGATCGGTGACGAGAACTACGTGCAGCAGGCGCTGTACGGCCTGAAGCGGGACGGCGAGGCGGGCTTCATGCGCCAGCTCGATCTCCTGTTCTCGCCGGACGGCTATTACACCGAGGGGCCGTACTACCAGCGTTACGCTCTGATGCCGTTCGTGCTCTTCGCGCGCTCGATCGATGCGAACGACCCGGACTTCGGCATTTTCGAGTACCGCGACCGCGTCCTGCTGAAGGCGATCTACGCCTGCATCGACCTGGCCTACGCTGGCCTGTTCTTCCCGCTGAACGACGCAATCAAGGACAAGGGCCTGGACACGGTCGAGCTGCGCTACGGCATTTCGATTGCGTACGCCCTGACCGGCGATGCGACGCTGTTGTCGGTCGCACAAATGCAAAACCCCTACGTGCTGACCGCGGACGGATTCGAGCTGGCAGCGGCGGTGGATGCCGGACTTGCGAAACCCTACGACTACGAATCGAGAATGTTCCGTGACGGGCCGGAAGGCGACCAGGGCGCGCTCGTCATCCTTCGCTCAGGCGACACGACCGACCCGCAGGCACTGGTGTTCAAGGCAACCGCGCAGGGCCTCGGGCACGGCCACTTCGACCGGCTCAACTGGCTGTTCTATGACAACGGCCGCGAAATCGTCACCGACTACGGCGCCGCGCGATTCCTGAACGTCGAGGAGAAAGCCGGCGGGCGCTACCTGCCGGAGAACGAAAGCTGGGCGAAACAGACGATTGCGCACAATGCGCTCGTTGTCGACGAGCAAAGCCATTTCGACGGCGACTGGCGACGCGGCCAGGAATACTATCCCGAGATCCTGCTGTTCGACGCCCGCGACGGCATCCGCATCGCTGCCGCGAGCGAAAGTTCGGCCTACGGCAACGTCTCGATGCGCCGCACGATTGCGCTGCTGGACGGCATCGTGCCGGGTGCACCACTGGTCGTCGACGTATTGAATGCGAACGGTCGCCGCGCGCACCAGTACGACCTGCCGCTGCACTTTGCCGGGCAGATCATCACGGCGAGCCCGGCCTTCGCACCGTCCGGCGACGCTCTGCGGCCGCTCGGAAGGGACAACGGCTACCAGCACCTGTGGCGCCGCGCCGCTGCGACGGTGGCGGACGGCGAGTCGTTTTCGATGACCTGGCTCGATTTCAATCGTTTCTACACGTTCACCACGTTGGCCGAGGGCAAGTTCGAAGTGATCGCCGCCGAACTCGGTGCCAACGATCCGCACTTCAACCTGCGGCGGCAGCAGGCGCTGGTGCTGCGCGCGAAAGATGCAGGGTCACATACGTTCGTCTCGGTTCTCGAGCCGCACGGCGAATACAACGGTCCGGCCGAATACACGACGCAAAGCAGCGGCAGCGTCACCGGCCTGCAGCGCTTTGAGATGGGCGGCAGCGACGTGATCCGGATTGAGACGACGGGCGGCACCCACTACCTGGCGCTGTCGTACGACCCGGACGCTGATGAAACGCACGAAGTGAACGCCGACGGCCGCACGTTTACATGGCGCGGCTACTACGGACTATTCGATGCCGGGGGGGAACTGCGGTGAGCAGCCTGGCCACACAAAGGAAAAACAGATGAAAACGAAAGGACTACGCTGGGTCGTCGTCTCGCTGGTGGCCATTGCGACGATCATCAACTACATCGACCGCAATGCGCTCGCCGTGATGTGGCCGGGCATGTCCGACGACCTCGGCATGGACGAATTCGACTATGCGAACGTCGTGACGGTGTTCATGATCGGCTACGCGATCGGGCAGTCGCTGTTCGGCAAGATCTTCGACGCGATCGGCACGCGGCTGGGTTTCCTGCTCGCCATCGTCGTCTGGTCGATCTCGATCATGCTGCACGCGGTCGTCCGCACTTTCGTTGGCCTCGGTCTCGCGCGCTTCTTTCTCGCGCTCGGTGAGGCGGGCAACTGGCCCGGCGCGACGAAAGCCAATGCCGAGTGGTTTCCGATCAAGGAACGCGCGCTCGCCCAGGGCATATTCAACTCGGGCGCCGCGCTCGGTGCGGTGGTTTCCGCGCCGCTGATCGCGCTGCTGTACGTCTACATCGGCTGGAAGGCGACGTTCGTCGCGGTCGGCGTGCTCGGTTTTGTCTGGCTCGTGCCCTGGATGCTCGTCTACAAGGCGCCGCCCGACCGACATCCGTGGCTCTCGGAGGAGGAGCGCCAGTACATCCTGACAGGACAGAAGGCGCCCGAAGCGGCGGAGGACGAAGAACAGGCCGCGCCCGGCTGGATGGAAATGCTGAAGTACCGGCAGAGCTGGGCGGTGATCTCGTCGCGATTCTTCATTGATCCTGTGTGGTGGCTGTTCGTCTCCTGGCTGCCGATTTATCTCGCCGACCAGTTCGGTTTCGACGTGAAGCAGATCGGCCTGTATGCCTGGGTGCCCTACGTCGGCGCCGCCTTCGGCGCGCTGTTCGGTGGCTGGCTCGCTGGCAAGTTGCTCAGGAACGGCTGGACGGTCAACGCCGCACGCAAACTCACGATTACGCTGGGTGGCGTCATCATGCTGCCGACGCTGATCGCGACCGCGTATGCGGCGACGCCGCTTGCCGCCGTGCTGATGATGGCGGTGATCCTGTTCGGCTTCCAGACATCGATCGGCAACATCCAGACCTTGCCGAGCGATTTCTTCTCCGGAAAGTCCGTCGGTTCGCTTGCGGGCGTCGGCGGTTCCGCGGCGGTCATCGGCGTCATCATCACGACGCAGATGGTGCCGCGCATCACGACAGAATCTTACGTACCGTTCTTCGTGCTCGGTGCGCTCCTGGTGCCGCTTGCGGTGCTTTCGGTGTGGGGCTTCGGCGGCGAGATCAAGCCGGTAAGCGCACAAAAATCAAATAACTAAACGGGTTGGAATTACGATGAGTATGAAAGACAAAGTAGCGATCGTCACCGGAGGCGCTAGAGACATCGGCCGGGCGATTTCTGAAAAGCTGGCGGCGGAGGGCGCCAGCGTCGTGGTCAACTATCGCGGCAACGAAGCCAATGCCAAGGAGACGGTCGGTGCGATCGAGTCTGCCGGCGGCAAGGCCGTCGCCGTGGCGGGTGACATGACGAAGGAAGCCGACGTCGAGAAGCTGGTCAAGGCCACACAGAAGGCGTACGGCAAGCGGATCGACATCCTCGTCAACAACGTTGGCGGACTGGTCGAGCGACGGTCACTCGTCGAGATGGATGTCGAGTTCTTCGAGTGGGTGATGCGCCTCAATGTGACCAGCAGCTTCCTGACCTCAAAACACGTGACGCCGCACATGGACGACGGCGCCGCAATCGTCAACCTGGCCTCTCTCGCCGGTCGCGACGGCGGCGGACCAGGTGCCGCTGCCTATGCAACGTCGAAGGGCGCTGTCATGACGTTCACGCGCGCGCTGGCGAAGGAACTCGGGCCGCGCAACATTCGCGCGAACTGTGTGTGTCCCGGCATGATCGCGACAACGTTCCACGACAACTTCACGAAAGACGCTGTGCGCAAGAACGTAGCCGGGGCGACGCCGCTGCGGCGCGAGGGGGAAGCCCGTGAAGTCGCAGATCTCGTGGCTTACCTCGCTTCCGCAGAAGCGAGTTTCATCAACGGCGCAAGCGTCGACATCAACGGAGGCCTCGCCTTTTCGTGACCGACGGCGATCGCATAACGACGCTGCTGAAGGACACTCGCGTGGTGCCGGTCGTCGTGATCGACGACGCGGGGCATGCCGTGCCTCTCGCGAAGGCACTGGTCGGCGGCGGACTGCCGATCATCGAGATCACGATGCGTACGGCGCCGGCGCTGGATGCGATCAAGGCAATCGCAGCCGAGGTGCCGGAGGCGATCGTAGGCGCCGGCACGGTACTGAGCCCGGATCACGCCAGCCGCGCCGTGAAGGCTGGTGCCGGATTTCTCGTGTCGCCGGGGCTTTACGAGCCGGTCGTCGGCGCGGCCGGCGATCTGGGCGTGCCGGTGTATCCGGGCATCAGCACCGCCAGTGAAGCTCAGCACGCATGGAACCTGGGGCTGCGCATCCTCAAGTTTTTCCCGGCGGGATTGTCCGGTGGCGTGCCGATGCTGAAGGCGCTGTCGGCTGTATTCGGCGACCTGTCCTTCATGCCGACCGGGGGCGTCTCGGCAAAGAATCTGCACGAGTACCTGGCGGTGCCATCGGTCGTCGCGTGCGGCGGCAGCTGGCTGTCGCCGGCCGACGCACTGGCCGCAGGCGACTACGACCGCATCGGCTCGCTTGCGGCGGAAGCGCGCGGCATCGCGCAAGAATTACGGAGTTGAACAATGGCGGAATACGTCACTTTCGGTGAGATCATGCTGCGGCTGAAAACGCCGGGGCACGAACGGTTTTTCCAGTCGCCTTCATTCGAGGCCACCTTTGGCGGGGGCGAGGCGAACGTAGCAGTGGCGCTGGCCAACTACGGTTGTAACTCGGCGTTCGTCAGCGCATTGCCGGACAACGACATCGGTGAGTCGGCAATTCGGGAATTGCGTCGCTTCGGCGTCGATACGCAGCATATCGTGCGTTCGGGCGATCGCGTCGGCATTTACTTCCTCGAGACCGGCGCCAACCAGCGCCCGTCGAAAGTCGTCTACGATCGCGCCTGGTCGTCGATCTGCATGGCAACGCCCGGGAGCTTCGACTGGTCGAAGGTTTTCAAGGGCGCAAAATGGTTCCACATCACCGGCATCACGCCGGCGCTCAGCGAGTCAGCGGCCGAGCTGAGCATGCAGGCGGTGCAGGCAGCGAAGAAGCACGGCGTAACCGTATCCTGCGATTTCAATTACCGCGGCAAGCTGTGGAAGTACGGTAAGACAGCGCCCGAGGTCATGACTGAACTCGTCAAGTTCGTCGACGTAGGCATCGCGAACGAGGAAGACTGCCAAAAGTCGCTGGGAATCACCGTTGATGTCGACGTTGCGAGCGGCGAGCTGGATACGAAGAAGTACGAGGCGCTGAGCGCGAAGGTGCTGGAGGAATTTCCAGACATGTCGTCGATCGCGATCACGCTGCGTGAATCGCACAGCGCCGATCGCAACGGCTGGTCGGCCTGCTTCAGGGACGAGGGCGGTTTCAGGCTGTCGCGACATTACGAGCTGACCGACATCATCGACCGCGTCGGCGGTGGCGACAGCTTTGCCTCCGCGCTGATCTACGGGTTGAACGCGTACGACGACCGGCAGCAATCTCTGGAGTTCGCGGTCGCTGCGAGCTGTCTCAAGCATTCGATCTCCGGCGACTTCAACCGCGTCTCGGTGACGGAAGTCGAGAACCTGCTGGGCGGCGATGGTTCGGGGCGCGTGCAACGCTGATACTGCTCCGGCGCGACGCGGACCGGTATTGCTGACCAGGAACGTGCACCCGGTTACTCGCCGGTGCCGCCGAGGCGCGCCCGAACCTGTACTGCCTCCACTTCCATTCCCGCAGCTTCAAGAAATGCCAGGTACTCGCGGAGCACGTCCAGGGTACGAACCCCGGATTCCCCGAAACGCGCTTCGGTATTGTCGAGCACACGACGATAGAGTGGCAGCGCTTCATCGTAGCGCGCCTGGTCTCTTGCGATATTGGCGAGAACCAGTAGCGTTGCCGACGTGTTCTGGTGATCGGGACCGTAGGTTAGCTCGTTGATTTGCAGAGCTCTGTTCGCCGCTTCTCGCGCTGCATCGAACTGCTTCAGCTTGCTGTAATTTTGAGCCAGCGCGTTCCAGGCCCAGGCATTGCTGCCGTGGTTTTCGTGAAAAACCTCGGTCCAGATATCAATAGAGCTGCGCAAGTACTTCTCTGCATTGTCGAACTGGCCGAGATCTCCGTAGAAGTAGCCCAGGTTGTAATGACGAAATGCGACGGAATCGTGAACTTCACCGAGCGCGGCGACACTCGTTTCGAGTGACTCCAGGAAATACGGTTCGGCCTCGCTGAATTTTCCCTGCTTGGCGTAAAAGATCCCGACATGTTCCAGTGTGTTGGCGTAGTAGCGGTGTTCAGGACCGAAAGTCTGCCGATCGATTTCCAGCGCCTTCAGTAAATATGGTTCCTGCTCCTCCAGCCGCTCCTGTTCCGACAGGTTGATGGATATTTCCTGGTAAGCGCTGCCCAGCCTGGGATGAAATTCGGGCAATGTTCGTTCCCAAATGCTGAGCGCCTCTTTCGCATGTTCCAGCGCCGTCGCGTATTCGCCCTGCTCGCGCATAACCCGAGCCAGCGCATGCAGACCACTCGCATACCAGTCGCTTGAATCACCATGCAGTGCCAGTCGCACTGCCAGGCTTTCTTCGGCGTATCGTCGCGCTTCGTCCAGCTGATCGAGTTTCAGATACAGGCCCGTTAGCGCATTCAGAACGTAAGCGACGCGCGTGCTTTCCCGTCCGAAAATCACAGTGTCCTTTTCCAGGGTGGACAGCAACAATCTCTCGGCGTCATCGTAGCGACCGAGGTCGAAATAGTGCTCGCCCAGCGATCGCTCGATGCGGGTCAGCCTGGAGTCACCGTCGTCGAATAACGCGGATGCAATTTCGTGAGCCCTGGTCAGCAGCACGGTGGCAGACTCGTTCAAACCGAGGTTCGCGTAGACGTTTCCCATTGTTTCGAGCATGGCTGCTTTTACGACCGGCTGGTCGGACAGCGCACTCTCGATTTCCTTCGCGCCCTTGTCGAGAATTTCCCGTGCCGTGACGCTGTTCCCGCGCGCCTCGCTCGGGTCTGATACTTCGAACAGTTCCGTCAGAAATTCCGAGACCTGCCTGACCGTCTCCGCTTCCTCTCTTGCCAGCCGTTCGGCTTCCGTCGCGCGGAAAAAGCCGATCGTTGCGACCGCGGCGCCGGCGACGACGGCGAGCATTGCAATCGAAGTTGCGACGACGGCTATCCGGTTGCGCCGAATGAAGCGCCTCAACAAGTAACCGGCGCTTGGCGGCCTTGCCAGCACCGGCTGGTGTTCAAGGTATCGATGGCACTCCATCGCCAGCGCATTGACGGTTTCGTAGCGGCGGCTGCGGTTCTTTTCGATCGCCTTCATGACGACCCAGTCGAGGTCGCCCTTCAGCTCGCGCCGTAGTCCGTCAGGATCCGTTCGTCGAACCCTGGCGATCTCGTCCCGCGTGTCACCAAGTTGTGTATAGCGGGTACTTGGCGTCGGCGGGTCCATTTCGCGAAGAGCGACACCGACCGCCCCATCATTGATTGCGATAAGGTCGACTGGTACCGCACCAACGAGCATTTCGTACAAAACCACACCGAGCGAGTAAATATCCGAGCGTGTGTCAATATCGAGCCCGGTCAGTCCGGCCTGCTCCGGGCTCATGTACTGGGGTGTGCCAATCGCCTGGCCGACGCGCGTCATCATTGTGATTTCGGTCAGCGTCGTGCTGGTGGCTTTCGCGATGCCGAAGTCGATGACTTTCGGTTGTGGCGATCCGTCTGCAACACTCACCAGGATATTCGATGGTTTAAGGTCGCGGTGGATCAGGCCCTTCACGTGTGCATGTTGCACCGCCGAGCAGACTTCGATGAACAGGCGAATTCTTTCCCGGGTGTCGAGGCACTGATCGTCACAGTAATCGGTTATTGGTACGCCCTTGATCCACTCCATTACGAAAAACGGTCGCCCGGACTCGGCGATCCCGCCATCGAAGATCTTTGCGATACCAGGGTGGTCGAGCACCGCAAGTGCCTGACGCTCGGACTCGAAGCGCGCGAGAACCTGCTTCGAGTCCATGCCGGCCTTGAGGATTTTCAACGCGACCCTGCGTTTGACCGGTTCCGACTGTTCGGCGAGATAGACAAAAGCCATGCCGCCTTCGCCCAGGACGTCGAGAATCCGATAGTTCAGGATCTGCCGGGGATGCTCCAGATCGGCTGTCCGGTTGGAACCCTGGTTTTCGGAGTCCGTCATGAGCGCGTCCCCTCGGCGCCTACGACATCCGACGATTATAGATCACGTCGTCAGTTGGTAGCTCGGCGGAGAACGCCGTGAAGCGCCACGGGAGCATAGGAAATTCATGACCGGTTCGGGAAAAAAAACCGCCCCGCAGAGCGGGGCGGGTGCTGTTTCAATCGTCGCGCCCGGTCGAGCGGGCGAAGTTCGGTTTCAGGGGCCGAACGGGAAGAATGAAAAGGCGAAAGCCGATATCAAGGTCGTATTTTCATCGCCGATGAAGCCTTCGCGTGTCGAATACATTTCATCGATAAATACGACGTTCATCGTGTCGGCTTCGCCGAAAATTCCGCTCGGGCCAATTCCCGCGAGGTTGAACAGGCCGCCAGGACCTTCATCCATGATGCCCTGGAATGTATTGAAGCCGTCGGTATGGAAATTACCGATGTAGTGGCCTACCTCATGCGAAATGATGTTGCCCAGTACCGTGGCAACGAGATTTTCTTTCGTCGCCCCCGGCGCAAGAACGACATCGTTCAGTGAGAAGGAGAAATTGGCACTGATTCCCGTCGGTGGGGCGCTCAGGACGTCGAGAAGTACCAACGCGGTATCGTTGGCAGAATAGTTACCGGGATCAATTGTCGACGCAATTCCAATGGTACTGATGAACGCTTCATTAATCGTACCCGACACTTCGACAACGCTTATCTCGAACGTTATCCCGAACAGTTCGAAGCTGCCTGCCTGGATATAGTCCTCGATCCATTCCCAGCGTCCGGTGCCATCGTTGCCCAATACGACAACACCGAATTCCGAATTTTCCTCTGCGTGATCCAGCTGCTCCTCCAGGCTGTCCCTAGCTTCCCGGGTGATCATTCGCGTAATTCTGCGAACATCCTGATCGCTGTTGGGCAATCCCCAGGCGGGGAGGAAATCTCTCAGAGGAGTGTGGTTCGTCACCAGCGGGAATCCGAACCAGGGTTCCTTGCTGACGGGTCCGCCGTTGTAATCAAGCCAGATCAGCTGGATTCGGCCCGGCTCTCGTTCGAACCCGGGGCGGAAGACACCTAGCTCCAGTTCGTAATCGCCGAAAGAAGTGCCGAGCGATATCGCATATTCGCCGTCATATTCCGCCACGTAGTCGATCACGCTGTTGCCGTTGACAGGCAATGGGCTGGACGGGTCCGCGAAACTGCCGAATCCCGCGACGCCCTTTTCCAGTAATTCGTGTTCGTTGAATATCCGGATGTCCGGGGCTCCCGTATTCCGGACCGCTGCACCGAGCACGTCGCCCTTGTGCATTTCGAACGTGAAAAAGTCGATATCTCCGACGCCAGGAGGCGGGAAAACTCGCATCTCGAATTCGTATTCGCCCTCCGATCCTACTTGTCCGGTAATCGAGGGGCTGGTCGAATCGAACGGGTCGGCGGGGAAAAAGGCGCCGAATCCGCCGATCGACATCAGGAAATCCAGGTCGACGAGAACCGTCAGCCTGACAAACGTATCGAATCCATCACCGCCGTCATCCTGGGTGAAGATGATTGTGCCGTCCGGGAGATAAAACGTGACGAACGGATCCAGGTCCCCGAACGGTATGGGTGTCCTGACCGAAATATCGAAGGTTGTACCGGCGGGCAGGAACACGCGCATGAAATCGAAATCGGAAACCGTGCCTGGCAGCGGTCCGTCGCCGATAAACCCGGAAAAGCCGATTCGATCGGGCCCTCCGGTAACGCCTGTCTCGAGCGCGAGTGGGATAGCGCCATCGTCCTCGACCTGGGCGAGCAACCGCAGCGGCGGTGCTTCGCCCAATGAGCCGGAAATGATTGCGCGATTGCTGTCCATGGGAGCTGTACCAAACGGACCCACAGGCTCGGCATGCGCCTGGTCGTCATTCTGACCTTGATCGACTTCCTCCTCACTGATGATGATGGGCGCGCCGGCTGCGCCTGCGCCTGATGATTGGAGCGTGCCGGCCGACCGTGCCTGGGCAGCTGCTTCAGCCCTGAGCTCTCTCAATCTCTTCCAGTATCGATCCTTGTACTCGGATCCCGGCGGCAGTGTGCTGATCATCGGATCGGGCGATATCGGCTCGATCGGGGCAACCAGGGTTCCGGGAGGCAGGATCTTTTCCGCTCTGATTGCGTCGAGATCCGGAACGGCGGGCGTACGGTCCAACACATCTTGTGCACTTGCACCCGCGCTCGCCAAAAGCGATGCAGCGATCGCCGGCAGAAAGGCCGTTTTTCGCGATACCACGGAAGGACAGCCTGTCATCCGGCTGGAGTGCCTGTGAATGAATGCATCAAGGCGCAGAGCTAGTCTTGTCATGATCGTCTCCGGCTGAATCAGGGGCAATCGTCAGGTTCCGGAATTGCTTCGCGATTGGCGAGTCGACTTGCTTACAAACCGACTGGAGATCGTCTGGCACGATTGTCGATACGTGCCGTACGGTGCGCGGGATGCGGTACCTTGCTGCCCCGTGAAAATCTGTTTCTTTTCGTTGATTGTGTATAGAACACTAGCACCGTTGAGCGCTTCCTGCAGGAAGTGGCCGTGCTTCAAACCGGCGCTGAATTGTCCATTATGGAAATGGCGGTGTGCTTCGACTAATCAGCACAGATATTTTCCGAAAATACGGTTGTTTGAACGTCATTATTCATTCAGTTTTTCACTTTCCGGACCGTCGTCTGAAACGGCTGCAAGTCACTGTAGAAAAGGACTGCCGATTTTTTTTGCAATTTGCTGCGCATGATTCGCATCCATGCGTCGGTCGCGGGCGGTTCATGATTCAGAAACCGGAATACGCATCGTTTATCGGCAGTGACGATGCCATCGAGTTCGGGCACGACGCCGGGACGAACAGGAACGAAAAACCCTGAATCCGATTTCCAAAGCACGCGTTTGTTTTACGGCAGGTTGATCCGTGACAGCGTCCAGTCATCAATCACGCGGCCACTGGGCGCAATCTGGCGCAAAGTCAACTGGCGATCGTCCACGTCCACGACCGTATAGCTGAGACTCTCGTCATTTACTACCGCAATTAACGGTGCAATGTCCGTCTGCAGCCCAGCGTCGGCCAGGTCGGCACCGGCGCCGCTGACCACGTATACGGGGCCGCCGTTGGCGGCCACGGCCTGACCGCCCCGAATCGGGTGCGTACGCATGTAAAAATGATCGTGACCGCAAAACACGACGTGCACACCCACTTTTTCCAAAACCGGGACCAGGTGTTTTCGCAGCATCGGCCGGAAATGATCCGTCGAATACGGGCAATGATGCGTGGACAGGAACTTCCACCCCGGTCCGTCATCGGTAAACACGGAATTCAGCCACGACGATACGTCTGCAATTTCCGTTTCATCGTTTTTAGCATTCGAATTGATAACCGCAATTCGCGCAGACGCATAGTCGAACCAATAGTGCTGCTCCGGCGTTGCATTACCCGGGCCGTTCTCGGGCAAAGTGAAGACGTCGAAGTACGCTTGCCCGTATTCCGGCGCATGGATGTCATGGTTGCCGAGTGCAGGCCATAGATTCACACGCGAAATCAGATCGGCGTAGGGCCGAAAGAAGCGAGCCCTGTATCCAGACCTTTCTCCGTGCTCGTAAACCAGGTCTCCCGTATGCAGGATCAAGTCCGGTGACGTGGATGTCATTTCCGCTGCCAACCTGTACTGCGCCCGGCTGCCTGTACCGCTGTCTCCGAATACGAGAATGCGAAATTGGGAATTTTCTGTCTTGGACGTCGCAAAAGTGCTTCGAAATTGCTCCACGCCGTCGGCAGCTATGGAGTATTCGTAACGATGACCCGCATCCAGCCCGTCTATGGCAATTTCGAATCGCAGGTTCGAATGCGGTACGGATGCAACCAGAATCTCCACTCCTTCATTCGTAATCGAGACTTCGTTTTGTGCCTCCTGATTCCCGAACCAGACGAGGTTGACGCCGGTCGTCGATGACAACTGAACAAAGGGCCCCTCCACGATTTCGAATTGCCGAGGTGTCGAGCGCAGGATAATCGTCGACAGGAGCCCGATGGAGACTGCCGCCGCAAACCAGGCTGTCGGTCTCTTAATCTGCATTGTCTCTCGATGAAGTCATCGCCAACTCGGAACGTTCCCGGCAAATCGCAATGCGCTAATGCTCCCGGCAATAGTCAAGATATACCTGATGCCAGGAAAAAATAAGTGCGAAACGGGATCAAAGTATCGCCCATTCGAAAGAATTGATTTGACTTATCAGCGAGACGACCTGGCGCCAACTACAGGTCCAGCGACGTTGTGGTCAGACGCAATCACTGCGATCCAGCCAAAAAAGCAGCGCCGCGGGCAGCGATCGGCAATCTCGCGTGCCACAGGCGTGTTCGCGGTTGAATTCGCGGCTATCATGTTTGTGGGGCGGAGAATCAGATGCTCGATGAAAAACCCCAAGAAGCCGAGTGGCTGTCCTGGACCTGGGTTGTTGCCGCCACGCTGGCCATTTTTGCTACCGTGCCGATCGCACGTACGGTACAGGCGGTCGTTTCGGAAAGCGTCGGACGGCAGTTCTTCCTGTATTTTGTTGCAGGAGTTGCCGGTGTCGGCGTTTTGCTAACGATTCGCACGCTCGCCGCGCGGCAGGTTCCGAGGCGGGCCTACTTCTGGCTGGCAATCCTGGTAACCGCTTTTGCTGCGTACACGTACAGCCTCAGGAGTAATCCGGAGGAGGCAATTCATTTTGTCGAGTACGGCATCCTTGGCGTTCTCGTATATCGAGCGCTCGTTCACCGCATTCGGGACACAAGTGTCTATGCGACAGCGATCGTCGTTACCGGAACCGTCGGTATCATCGACGAATCGCTGCAGTGGCTGGCGCCATCGCGATACTGGGACCTCCGCGATCTGCAAATAAATCTGTTCGCGGGCATACTGAGTCAACTGGCGATCGCCCTCGGAATGCGACCGCGACTGATCTCCAGCGTGCCGACCGCAGGAAGCCTGCGAACACTGTGTCGCGCGGCGGCATTCGGTGTTTTTTTACTCGGTCTGAGCTTCATGAATACGCCCGAGCGCATTGCAGTTTATGCGTCAAAGATACCTGCGCTTTCTTTTCTGCTGGACGGAAAGAGCGTAATGGTCGAATACGGACATTTGCACGTGGATGAAAGTATCGGCATCTTCCGATCACGCTTCACGCTCGAGCAGTTGGAGGAGCTCGATGAGGTTTTTGGCAGAGAACTCGGCAAGGTGCTGGATGAGTACATCGACGACGAAAATTATGGCAGGTTTCTTGAAATCTACAGTGTCGTCCGGAATCCCTACATACACGAAGCCGGTGTGCATCTTTTTCGAAGAAATCGTTATCTTGAAGTCGCACGGACCCAGGAAGTGCGACGCGATGTCCACTACAATATCGCGCTTCGCGAAAATCAAATACTGGAAAAGTACTTTCCAACCGGCATCGCACATTCGACGCATGCCTGGTCCGAACCTGTGCGAAATGAAGTGGCTTCACGAGCGGACAGGACCACGGTCTATGAAAGCCGGGTCAGTATGGGGCTGATCACCAGGTTAAACGAAGGGACGCTACTGCTGCTATTTGCCGTCACCACTGTGGCGCTACTCGTGGCCAGCGTGAGAAGCAGACCTGAATCAGGTGACGAGAGGAAGAAGAATGAAAACCTGTGACGGAACGAAACCTGCAGCGCTTTTTGCGGCTCTCGTCAGTGCAGGAGTTGTGCTGTGCCTGCCGATGGCCGGTTTTACCGCGAACGAAAACGGTGACAACCCGGAATTGCGACTGGTTTTCTTCTCCGATGTGCACGCACGTACCGAATGGGGTACACCGGAGGCGATGAAGATAGCTGCAGAAGCGATAAACGACGTGCAGGCAGATCTCGTACTTGGGGGAGGTGACCTTATTACGGACGGTTTTCAGTCTGGTGCAGCAGCTGTCGAGTCAAGATGGGATGCTTACATGGCGTTTCACGAGATGCTGGACGGAACGGTGCATACCGCAATTGGAAATCATGATCTGGTCGGTGCCATTCCCGAAGACGGCACCGAACCGAGCACAGACCCGCGGGCGGAATTTCGCCGCCGGCTCGGCGTGGATCGTACCTACTACTCATTCGATATCAACGGCTATCACGTGATTGTGCTTGATTCCATCAGAATTGCGGGGCAGCGGACAAAGTACCAGGGTCTTGTTTCGCGCGAGCAAATGGACTGGCTGGAGCAGGATCTACGTGACGTGCCCGCCAATCAGCCTGTCATCGCCGTAATGCACATTCCTCTGGTGACGTCATTTTTCATGATGACCGATGGCCCGACTGTTGCCGCGCCGACCGGGCGCGTCGTCGTAAATTCACTCGACCTGCTCGATGCGTTTCGTGATCACAATCTCATCCTGGTGTTGCAAGGGCACATGCACGTATCGGAGAGCATCAAGTGGCGCAACACGACATACATAACCGGTGGCGCAATCAGCGGTCGCTGGTGGCGGGGCGGGATTTGTTTGAAGGGGCGTAACCGCAAAAAAGCAAAGGCAAGAATCCCAACGGATCGTCTTTCCATGTCTCTCGACTGGTCCCGTTTTAATCCCATCCGCTGGAGTCTGCCCACCTGGCT
>CALKYK010000053.1 GCA_938003715.1 uncultured Gammaproteobacteria bacterium | reverse complement strand
TCAGCGCCGCCACAAATTTCTGCTTTTCGAGCTTGTCGGTGCAGTGATCGAGCACGGACAGGTCCGCATCCGGCTCGGCGTTGACGAGTAGCAGCGCGTCCATGTCGGCGACCAGCATCTCCGCCGCGTGCATGCCGGCCGCATCCCGCGACGCACCAGCGACACCTCGGTGCGGGAGTGCGCCGGCAATGTGGCCGCCGGCCGTATTCGGTCCATCAGACAGCGTGCCAACAGTGGCGCCGGTCATCTCGCCGATCGCAGCCGCCAGTGCGCGAACCGCAGAACCGGCCGGATGGCGCGCAGCGATCAGGCCGGTCAGAACCATCGCATCGTCGGCCTCGGCCAGCGTGGCGGCGATACGCTTCTGTTCGTCGCTCGGCTGTATGCCTTCGCAGAGTTTGGCCGCCGCACCAGGAATCGCACCCTTCCCGGCCGCGGCGACGGCGATACCGGCCAGCAGTTCCACAAGCCCGGTGCCGGACAGGTAGGTATCGACGTCGAAGTGATACTCATAGGTCTCGCGGTTGGCGAAACTGACATTCGCGCCTTCGAGCGCCGCCTTGCGCACCCGATGCGCGATGATCGGCACCTCCTTGCGCAGGTTCGAACCGGCCACGAGTATCGCACCGGCTTTTTCGATCGACGCGATATCGCGACCGAGCCATGGGAACACGGGGTCGTGGACCTGGTCGCTGAAGTCGCGCCGGCGCAGGCGGTGATCGATGTTCGGCGTGCCGAGATGCTCCGCGATTCGCGCCAGCAGGTGAAACTCCTCGCAGGTTGCGGTCGGTGCAGAGAGCAGGCCGATTTTCCCGGGCGCCGCATTCTTGAGCTTTTCCGCGAGCTGCTCCAGCGCCGACTCCCAGGAAATCTCCTCCCAGGTGCCGCCGTACTTGGCACGCGGCGAAAGCAGCCGGTCTGTGCTGTAGACGCCTTCGTAGCTGAAGCGGTCGCGATCGGCGATCCAGGTTTCGTTGATCGCCTCGTTCTCGCGCGGAACGATGCGCTTGATCGTGCCACGCAGGACGTGCGCGTAGAGATTCGTGCCGGCGCAGTCGTGCGCGGATACGGTTGCCTTCTGTGTCATCTCCCAGGCGCGTGCGCTGTACCGGTATGGCTTGTTGTTCAGCGCACCGACCGGGCACAGGTCGATGATGTTCGCCGACAGTTCGTGATCGACCGCTTTTTCGACGTACATACTGATCTGCATGTCCTCGGCGCGTCCAATCGTACCGAGTTCCTGCAGGCCCTCGATCTCCTGGCTGAAGCGCACGCAGCGCGTGCAGTGGATGCAGCGCGTCATGTCCGTGGAGACGAGCGGGCCGATGTCCTTGTCCTTGACGACGCGTTTCTTTTCCGTGTAACGCGAAACGTCGCGACCGTAGCCGAGCGCCAGATCCTGCAGCTCGCACTCGCCGCCCTGGTCACAGATCGGGCAGTCGAGCGGATGGTTGATCAGCAGGAATTCCATCGTCGCCTTCTGCGCGGCAACTGCGGCCGGCGAACGGGTGAAGACCTTCATGCCATCCATGACCGGTGTTGCACACGCGGGCAACGGTTTCGGCGCCTTTTCGACCTCGACCAGGCACATACGGCAGTTCGCCGCGACGGACAGCTTCTCGTGGTAGCAGAAACGCGGGATATAGGTGCCCTGCGCGTCCGTGACCTCGATCAGCATCTGCCCTTTCTTCGCCTCGACCTCCTTGCCGTCGACCTCGATTTTCACGACGTCGTCGCTCATGCGGCGGCCTCGGACGGGTCGTCGACGATGCTGCGCCCGTGATTGCGCACCATGTACTCGAATTCGTGGATGAAGTGCTTCAGGAAACTCTGCACGGGCCACGCTGCGGCGTCGCCGAGCGCGCAGATCGTGTGACCCTCGATCTTGTTCGCGACCTCGACGAGTTTCTTCAGGTCGGATTCTTCGCCCTGCCCGTCGAGAATGCGCGTCAGCATGCGGTACAGCCAGCCGGTTCCCTCGCGGCACGGCGTGCACTGGCCACAGGACTCGGCCATGTAAAAGCGCGCAATGCGCCTCAGCGTGCGCACCATGCAGGTCTTGTCGTCCATTACGATGACGGCGCCGGTGCCGAACGACGACCCGGCTTCCTGCAGGGAGTTGTAGTCCATCGTGCAGTTCATGATGACGTCGGCAGGCAGCACCTTGACCGACGAGCCGCCGGGAATGACGGCTTTGAGCTTGCGCCCCTTCCAGACGCCGCCGCAGAGCTCGAGCAGGTCCTTGAACGGTATCCCCATCGGCAGCTCGTAGTTGCCCGGGTTCTCGACGTGCCCCGACACCGAGAACTGCGCGGTGCCGCCGGAGCCTTCGGGGCCGAGGTCGGCGAACCACTTCGCACCGTTGCGGATGATCGCCGGCACGCTGGCCAGGCTCTGCGTGTTGTTGATCGTGGTCGGCTTGCCGTACAGGCCATAGTTGGCCGGGAACGGCGGTTTGAAGCGCGGCTTGCCCTGCTTGCCCTCCAGCGACTCGAGCAACGCCGTTTCCTCGCCGCAGATGTAGGCACCTGCGCCGACGAACGTATACAGGTCGAAGTCGATGCCCGATCCCTGGATGTTCTTGCCGAGGTAACCGGCTTCGTAGGCTTCCTCGAGCGCCGCCTCGAATCGCGGCACCGGTTCGTCGATGAATTCGCCGCGGATGTAGTTATAACCCACCGTCGCGCCCATCGCGTAGCCTGCAATCGCCATGCCCTCGATCAGGCTGTGCGGGTTGTAACGCAGCACCTCTCGGTCGTGGCAGGTTCCGGGTTCGCTCTCATCGGAGTTGCAGACGAGATACTTCTGGACGTCCGTAGCTTTCGGCATGAAGCTCCACTTGAGACCGGTCGGGAAACCGGCGCCGCCGCGGCCGCGCAGCCCCGACGCCTTGACTTCCTCGACGACCTCCTCGGGCGTCATCTTTCCGGCCAAAATCTTTTTCCACGCCTCGTAGCCGTCGTACTTCAGGTACGTGTCGAGCGTCCACGACTCTTTTTCACCGAACGTGTTGAAGCAGACCAGGTTGTGCCGCAGTTCGCTCATTCGAGCCCGTCCAGGATCCTGTCGACCTGCTCGAGGGTCAGGTTCTCGTGGTACTGGTGGTTGACCATCATCATCGGCGCCCCGCAGCAGGCGGCCAGGCATTCCTCTTCCTGCTTCAGGTAGATTCGCCCGTCGGGCGTGCTTTCACCGAGCTTAACGCCGAGTTTCTTCTCGCAGTGCGCGACGATTTCGTCGGCGCCGCGCAGCATGCAGGAGATGTTGGTGCAGATTGCGACGTTGTTCCGGCCGACCGGCCTGGTCTGGAACATCGAATAAAAGGTGGCAACTTCGTAGACCTGGATCGGCGGCAGGTTCATGTACTCGGCAACGCCGTCCATCAACTCCCTGGTCAGGTAGCCGTCGTTCTCGTGCTGCGCTGCATGCAGCGCACCGATCACTGCGGAGCGATGACGGCCTTCGGGAAAGCGGGCGGTCCAGCGGTCGATTTCGTCGCGCACGTGCGCCGAGAGTGTCTGTTGTTCACTCATCTGTCGATCTCACCGAAGACGATGTCCTGCGTGCCGATCACGGCCACGACGTCTGCCAGCATGTGGCCTTCCACCATTTCCGACATGGCAGCCAGGTGCGCAAATCCGGGCGCACGGATCTTGACGCGGTAGGGCTTGTTTGCGCCGTCCGATACCAGGTACACGCCGAACTCCCCCTTCGGATGCTCGACCGCTGCATAAGACTCGCCGGGCGGCACCGTGTAGCCCTCGGTAAACAATTTGAAATGGTGAATCAGAGATTCCATGTCGTCCTTCATCTCGACGCGCGTCGGTGCGACGATCTTGTGGTCGTCGAGCATGACCGGCCCCGGAT
>CALKYK010000052.1 GCA_938003715.1 uncultured Gammaproteobacteria bacterium | reverse complement strand
CATGAAGTCGCCGCCGTTCTGTTTCATGTGTTCGGCAGCGAGCTGGGATACATGGCAGGTCGAGCAGACCGCCGTGTTCGGCGAGATCACGGTATCGTCCGTCGGCAGCGCCAAATCCGCACCCACATCAACGGTCGTGCCCAGTACCACCGCCGGATCCACCGGGTAATACGTACCCGGCAGGTGACAGCCCTCGCAGTTCTCGAGCCGTCCTGGATAGACGAAGGCGTAGCTGTGCGCGGAATTGCGGAAGCCGCACACCTCGTACGCAACGCCGGTCGCGCCGGAGGCGTGGATCGCATGGATCATGTACTTCATGTCGATCGACACGTCGTCCGTTCCGAGCTGGTCGTCGCAGGCCGTCATCGGCACGCCGCGCTGGCGCGCGTCAGTGGCGTTCGGGTTGTGGCAGACGACGCAAACTTCGGGATTGTCGGTGCGGTTGTTGCCGTGCAGTGACAACGACTTGTGGCAGTCGTCGCATTTCTCGATATCGACGACTGCGCGCCGTGCCATGGCGTTGGCGCCGTCGATGCCGACGTACTCCGCGACGTTCGTGACCGGTATCCGCTCGACGCTGCCGTCGATCGTCACGGCCGGATGTCCGTCGATCGTTACTGCCGCGGTACCGGTCGCCGCCGCCGGGATCGCCGTCGACGAGGTGATGCTGAAAACGCCGTTGCCTACGTCGGTTGCGCCCGGTCCGCCGCAGGTCAGCGGGTTGAGCGAGATCGGCTGCGCTGGGTCGGCACCGCTGCCGGTGTTCGTGTAGTCGTCGCTGTTCCAGGCGATGCTGACTGCGAGCCGGCTGGCACCGCCGGCACAGGTCGTGAATTCGGGGTCGGTCAGAATGTTGTAGAACGAGCCCGTCAGCGGGTTCGACACCGACAGCTCGATCGTCGGCGTCTGGCCGACATTCATGTCAGTCACGGATTGAATGTTGAACTGGAAGCGCTGGCTCTCCTCCTGCACAGGCAGACGGTGTGCGTTCGCGGTGCGCACTTCTACACCTGCGGCCGTGGCATCAGGACCGTGGCAGGACAGGCACGCGGTGTCGTCGCTGAAATTGACGCCGCCGTGGCCGCCGTTCGGCCAGTCGATGTCGTCGTGACAGGTGCCGCAGGAGTTGCGGTTGACCACCTGCCGCCAGTTGCTGGCGTCGGGCGTGTTCGGGTCGGATTCCTCGTGGCAGGTCTGGCAATTGCGTACGTCCTGCGGAAACACGACTGACGAATAGTCGTGCACCGTTCCACCGAAGCCGATCACCGAGTAGCCGTTTGCCAGGTTTACGCCGTAGTGAATCTTGTGAATCATGACCACCATGTCGACGGAATTGCCGGTGTCCTCGTCCGTCGAGTACGGGTTGTGGCAGGTGACGCAGTACTCTATGTCGACGCGCGGCCCGCCGTGAAAGCCGAACACGTCATGGCAGGCGTTGCAGGTGTCGTTGTCGACGATGTTGCGGGTGAAGATCGGTGCACCGCCGGCCGGCACGAAATTGAAAATACCGTTCGTCGAAATCGGTGCCTGGCCGCGAATCTCTATGCCGAGCCGATGCGTCTTGTTCGCGTCGAATACCGGTCCGGCGGGATAGGCGGTCAGCGACTGCGCGAACGTGTACTGGTAGGTGCCGTCGCCGTTATCGACGAACGTGCCGGCCGAGCCGCGCTCGGTCGTCGCCTGCGCGTTTGGCACGCCGGCGCTGGAGCGCGTGACGTAGGACTGCCACTCGCTCGAGCCGCCGCTGCCGGGTGCTGCCGGGGACAACTGCGACAGGACAAAGCGGATGTCGCCGGCCGGCAGGCCGACCAGCCCCTGCGTCAGGTCGTTCGTCAGGCGCAACTCGACGACCGGCGCACCGCCGCCGCTCGGAACCGTCACGCTGCTGACCTCGATGTTGATCTTGTCGGCACTGTCCACCGGTACACCGCCGGCGCTGCCGGTGGGTCCCGGCGGTCCGGTCGGCCCGGCAGGCCCGGTGCCACCCGGCGCCCCGGCCGCGCCGTCGTCGCCCTCGCAGCCGGCAAGGATCAAGAAGGCGACAAGAAACATGATCGCAAAACGTAATGCGGAGTTGCGGGTCAGGAGCATGCTTTTTCCCCTGCGAAGTACTTTCAATCCGAGGTTCGGAAATCGGCCCGCTGGCGCGGTCTTTTTATGCGTGTTCCGTTGTATCAAATGCGGTCACGGCGTCTCATTGCGGCAAATACCTATGCAATCCGGCCGCGAATTGCCCTATGAAGTGCCTGCGTTCAGCAGCCGGTCAGGTCGACGGTTCATAATCCACCCCGGCGCACAGGTGCCGCCCGTTGCATGCTTCGCGAAGGAGCTCATATGTTCACCAAGCCTGGCCTCTGGCCGACCCTGCTACTGACCCTGATGGCGCAGAGTGCCGCCGCTACAGACGTCGCGAAATTCGTCGAGTCCTGTGACGGCTGCCACGGGGAAAACGGCGTCAGCCAGTGGGACGATATGCCGACAATCGCCGGCATCGATGCGTTCACGCACTCCGACGCGCTGTACGTGTACCGCGACGGCGAGCGAGCCTGCGCGGAAAGCGACTTCCGCCGTGGTGATACGGCCCGCGCGCCGACGACGATGTGCCAGGTCGCCGAAAACATGACCGACGAGGAAATCGAGGCGGTTGCCGAGCATTACGCGGCGCTTGCCTTCGTTCCCGCGCAGCAGCCCTTCGATGCGGGAATGGCCACAAAAGGGGAGGCGATCCACGACAAGGATTGCAGCCGCTGCCATTCCGACGGCGGTTCCAACGCGGACGACGAGGCGGGCATCCTGGCAGGCCAGTGGATGGGCTACATGCGCACCGCGTTCGCGCAATATGCGTCGGGCGAGCGGCCGCAGGACAGGAAAATGAAAGAAAAAATGGATCCGCTGACCGACGCCGACGTCGAGGCGTTGCTACACTACTACGCAAGCCAGCAGTAGCAGCCGGGCAGGTCCGGCACCGGGATCACCGCCATGCAGCAAGCCGTCGCGCAGGATCGCCTGCTCGAATCGCTGTTCCGCGCGATCGATGCGAAGGACAGCGCTCACTTTGTTTCCTTCCTGACCGAGGACTGCGCGTTTCGCTTCGGCTCGGCGCCCGCCGTTCGTGGGCGCGACGCCGTAGCAGAGGCCGTCGACGCTTTTTTCGCCTCGATCGACGGGCTGCGGCACGTCGTGCAGCGCACCTGGACCGGCAACGGCACGCTGGCCTGCGAGGGTGAAGTGACCTACCGCCGCCACGACGGATCGGAGATTACGCTGCCGTTCGCGGACGTGTTCGAGTTCAGCGGCGAACTGATCTCTTCCTACTGCATTTACATCGATATCGCGCCGCTGTACGCAGACTGACGTCGCCGGACCGCGCCTTTAGCGCACCATGATCGAAAAACTGGTCAGTCGTTACGTGAGGCACATGAACCAGCGCCTCATGAATTTCGAGGCGTCGCCGGACGGCGTGGCGATCCCTCCGCCGGGCGCGGAAAAGAAGTACCTCCTGTACCTGCACATACGGTTGTGCGTCGTGCTGTGATGGATTAGCCCTTATCATCGGGTCGGGTTCAGGGGGAAACGCGCAC
>CALKYK010000051.1 GCA_938003715.1 uncultured Gammaproteobacteria bacterium | reverse complement strand
AGGCGAATTTTCGACTAGGGTGATCTGACGCACGGTTCCCGCCCCGCGTTGCGGTATTCTTGACGAGTCCGAACCGACCAGGCTGCATGCTGGCGTGAAAGCCTCCCGCGCAGTGACGATCCGATGCCGCTCAATCGCGGCGCTTTTGGCCGCGCTCGTAATGGCCGCCTGCGGCGGCGAGCCGCAGGACGCGGGCTCCCTGCTGCACCGGGGCAACGGCGTCGAACCGGAATCGCTCGACATGCACCGGTCCCGTTCGGTGGAGGCCGGCAACGTGCAGCGCGACCTCGGTGAGGGGCTGGTCGGCTACGATCGCCACGGTGCGCTGGTTCCCGCTGCCGCCGAACGCTGGGAAATCAGCGACGATGCGCTCGAATACCGTTTCTACCTGCGGCCTGACCTCCGATGGTCGAACGGCGACGCGCTGACCGCCGAAGACTTCGTCTACAGTTTTCGCCGCCTGATGGCGCCGGAGACCGCGGCCATCTACGCGCAGTCCCTGTCCGACATCGTCAATGCGTCGTCCATCATTGCCGGCCGCATGCCGCCGGACACGCTCGGCGTCGAGGCCGGGAGCGAGCGTGAGCTTTTGATTCGCCTCGAGCGACCGGTTCCTTATTTTCTCGGGCTCCTGACGCACCAGAACTCGTTCCCGGTGCATCGGGGCTCGGTCGAAGCGCACGGCGATCGGCATGCCCAGCCCGGCAACCTGGTCAGCAACGGCCCGTACCGGCTCGTACGCTGGGACCTCGGTGCATTCATCGAGATCGAGCGCAACGAGTTCTACTGGGACGATGCGAACACGCCGATCGACCGCGTGCGTTATCACGTGACGCCGGAACCGATGGTGGAACTGAATCGCTATCGCGCCGGCGAGCTGCACGTCACCAGCACGATACCGCCGGGCGCTTTCGCACAGATGCGGGCGGAGCGCCCGGACGAGATTCACGTGTCGCCGGGCCTTGGTGTGCATTACTACGGCTTCAACCTGACGAAGCTCCTGTTCCGTGACAATCCGCCGCTGCGCGAAGCGCTGTCGCGGGCCGTCGATCGCGAGGCGATCACGCGGCAGGTCATCGGCCGCGGCGAACAGCCGGCGTACAGCTGGGTGCCGCCGGGCGTGGATGGGTACGAACCGAGCGAGCTGCCGTTTGCCGGCATGAGCCAGGCGGCGCGCAATGCGCGCGCGAAACAGCTGTATGCGGAAGCGGGCTACGGCCCGGACAATCCGCTGCGCTTTACGCTTCGCTACAACACGTCCGATACGCAGAAAGCGATGGCCGCCGCCATCCAGTCGATGTGGCAAACGGCGCTGGGCGCGGAGGTGTCGTTGATCAACGAGGAATTCCAGGTGCATCTGCAGAACGTCAGGGCGATGCAGAAGACGGAAATGTTTCGCCTGAGCTGGTTCGGCGAGTACAACGATGCGCATTCGTTCCTGAAGATTTTCCGCAGCGACGATCCGTCCAACCTGGTGGCGTACCGAAGCGAGGACTTCGACGGCTTGATGCGCCAGGCCGCCGAGCAGCTCGATCCTGATCGCAGGAGCCTGTTCCTCGGCGAGGCGGAAGCAACCCTGCTCAACGATCACGCGCTGATACCGATTTACTTCCACATCAACAAGAGCATGGTCAGCCCGGCGGTCGACGGCTGGGAAGACAACGTGCTGAATTACCATTACAGTCGCCATTTGCGCCTGGACGCCGATCCTTAAATAAAGTGTTGCGCTACGCGCTTACGCGTATTCTCGGCGCGATCCCGACTCTCCTTATCGTGATCGCGATCGCATTCCTGATGGTGCACGCGGCGCCCGGCGGGCCGTTCGATTCGGAGCGGGTGCTGCCGCCCGACGTCGAGCAGAACATCGCCCGCTACTACCACCTCGACGAATCACTGCCGCAGCAGTTCGTCCGCTACCTGTCCGGCCTGCTGCGGGGTGATCTCGGGCCGTCCTACTCGTATCGCGACTACCCGGTATCCAGAATCATTGCCGACGCCTTTCCGCTGTCGATGTGGCTCGGAACGCTCGCCATGCTGCTGGCGCTGGTCGCGGGCATCAGCGCCGGGCTCGTCGCCGCGCTGAAGAAGAACACCCTGCCCGACCGGCTCGTGACCGGCGCTGCGATGCTCGGTATCTCGGTGCCGGTGTTCGTCGTCGCACCGATTTCAGTGCTGCTGTTTGCCGTTTACCTGGACTGGCTGCCCGCAAGCTGGACCGGCGGCGACGGCTGGTCGCGGCTGGTGTTGCCGGTGGTGACGCTCGCGCTGCCGCAGATCGCGGTCATCGCCCGGCTCACCCGGGCCAGCATGATCGACGTGCTGGCGAGCGATTACGTGCGCACCGCCCGTGCGCAGGGACTCGGTACGGCGTCGATCGTCCGCTTCCATGCCGTGAAGCCCGCGCTGCGGCCGCTGTTGTCCTACCTCGGTCCGGCGATCGCGGGCGTGTTGACCGGCTCCGTCGTCATCGAGGAGGTGTTCGGCATCAACGGTGTCGGATCGTTCTTCATCCAGGGCGCGCTGAACCGCGACTACACGCTTGTGCTGGGCATCACGATCTTCTACGCGGTTATCGTCATCGCGCTGAACCTCGCCGTCGATCTGCTGTACGGCCTGCTCGATCCGCGGGTGCGCACGCGATGATCATCTCCGCCGTGCTGCGCCCTGTCGTGCGCCAGGTGCGGAAGAGTCGCGCGGTGACCGTGTGCGCGCTCATACTGCTTTTTGTCGCCGCGATCGCTATCGCTGGCTCCATACTGAGCCCGCACGCCTACGTCGATACGAATTTCGACAATCGCTTCCTGTCACCGACGTTCGCTGATGCGCATCTTTTCGGCACCGACAATCTCGGTCGCGATCTCTTTGCGCGCACGATGCTCGGCATCAAGGTGACGCTGCTGGTCGCCGTGATCGCAAGCGTCGTGAGCCTGGTGATCGGCGTACTGTACGGTGCGCTGGCAGGATATATCGGCGGCAAGCTGGACGCCGTCATGATGCGTGCAGTCGATGCGCTTTATGCGCTGCCGTTCATCTTCTTCGTCATCCTGCTGATGGTCGTCTTCGAGCAGAGCTTCATGCTGATCTTCATCGCAATCGGGGCGGTCAACTGGCTGGACATGGCGCGCATCGTTCGCGGTCAGACGATGAGCCTGAAACAAAAGGAGTTCGTCGAAGCGGCACGGGTCATCGGCGTGCCGACACGTGGCATCATCCTGCGCCACATCACGCCGAACCTGCTGGGCGTTGTCGTCGTTTACATGACGCTGACGATTCCCCAGGCGATTCTGCTCGAATCATTCCTGAGTTTCCTGGGCCTCGGCGTGCAGGAACCGCAGACCTCTCTGGGCGCGCTGGTGAACGACGGCGTCGGTCACATGGAGCAGGCGCCGTGGCTGCTCGTCGTCCCGGCAACCGTGCTGGCGCTGATCCTGCTTTGCTTCAATTTCCTGGGCGACGGGCTGCGCGACCTCTCCGACCCGAAACGGGCGGTGCGATGAGCCTGCTCGCCGTCGAAAACCTGAGCATTCGTTACCCGGACGCGGATGAAGCGGCGGTGAAGTCGATCGGTTTCACGCTGACGCGCGGCCAGTCGCTCGGCATCGTCGGTGAAACGGGGTCCGGCAAGACCCAGACCGCCATGGCGCTGATGGGGCTCACGCCGGACAACGCAACCGTGAACGGCAGCATTCGCGTCGACGGCACCGAGTTGCGCGGTGCGCCGCAGCATGTGCTGAATGCGTTTCGCGCGCGACGAATGGCGATGGTGTTCCAGGACCCGATGGCGGCGCTGAATCCTTACGTCAGGATCGGCAAGCAGCTGTCTCGCATACTGCTCGAACACGACCTGTGCGACTCCGGAGAGGCCCGGGTGCGCACGCTCGAGATGCTGGCGAGAGTCGGCCTGCCGGACCCGGAGCGCCAGTTTCGCGCCTGGCCACACCAGCTTTCGGGCGGCATGCGCCAGCGCGTCATGATCGGCGCGGCGCTGCTCGGCGAACCGGACCTCCTGATTGCCGACGAGCCGACGACCGCGCTCGACGTGACGGTGCAGGCGCAGATTCTTGCGCTGCTCCGCAGGCTGCGCCGGGATT
Organism: uncultured Gammaproteobacteria bacterium; assembly: GCA_938003715.1. Classification (GTDB taxonomy): domain Bacteria; phylum Pseudomonadota; class Gammaproteobacteria; order Steroidobacterales; family Woeseiaceae; genus SZUA-117. Next base: position 4,051 of record CALKYK010000051.1, on the reverse strand, counting down.
CGGACACCGCGCTGCTCCTGATCACTCACGACCTGGGCGTCATCGCCGGCAGCTGCGAGCGCGTACTGGTGATGGATCGCGGTGAGGTGGTCGAGGAAGGAGACGTCGGCCGGGTTTTCAGGGAACCGGCGCACGCGCGCACGCGGGCGCTGCTCGATGCCGCGCCACGACCGGATGCAGCCGCCCGGGCGGCGCCGATTGCCGCCGATGCCGAAAACGTGCTCGACGTCGACAGTCTCACCGTCAGCTTCGCAGAACGCCGGGCAAATGCCCGCCAGCGACTGACGGCGCTACGCTCCCTGACCGTCACGGTCTCGCGCGGCGAGACGCTCGCAATCGTCGGTGAGTCGGGATCCGGCAAGACGAGCCTGGCGCGGGCTATCGTCGGGCTGTTGCCGCCGGACGCGGGGCGCATCGTCATTACGGGCAACGCCGAGACCCGGCTCGTGCAACATCGCCGCGCGGCCACGCACCGTGCGCTGCAGCTCGTGTTCCAGGATCCGCTGTCGTCTCTGAACCCGGCGATGACGGTCGACGAAATCGTTGCCGAGCCGCTGCGCGTGCACGCTCCCGACCTGGACGCCGGCCAGCGTATGAAGCGACGCGACGCGATGCTCGAACGGGTTGGTCTGGACCGCGCCCTCGGTAACCGCTACCCGCACGAGCTTTCCGGCGGCCAGGCGCAGCGCGTCGCGATTGCGCGGGCGTTGATCCTCGAGCCGCGGATCCTCATCTGCGACGAGGCCACGGCCGCGCTCGACGGCACCGTGCAGCAGTCGATTCTCGATCTGCTGATGGCCGAGCAGCGTCGCTCCGGTCTCGCGATTGTATTCATCACTCACGACCTCGCGGTCGTGCGCCAGATCAGCCACCGTGTGCTGGTGATGTACATGGGGCGCGCCGTCGAACTGGCCGCCAACGATGCGTTGTTCAGCTACCCGCGGCACCCGTACACGAAAGCGCTGCTGGACGCGGTGCCCGGGCTCGAACCGGGCAGCGAGCAGCAGGAGCCGGAAATATTCGGCGAGGCGTCATCGCCGCTGGCACCGCCGCCCGGCTGCGCGTTTCATCCGCGCTGCAAACACGCGGTCGCGGTTTGCAGCAACGAGTTGCCCGGCACGAGGAAGCTGGACAGCGACCTCGTCGCCTGTCACAGGGCGGCCGAGCTGGACCTGCGAAAATAGAGCATTAGCGCAATGCGTCGAGAGGCACCGGCATCGGTGCGCCGTTCACCGTCACCACGCCGTCCGCGTATTCGGCGTCCATCAGGTACCACTCGCCCTCGCGGCGAATGATGCCCATCGCCAGGAGCGAGCTCGTCTGCGGATTCATCGCCGCCGCGAAGTCATAGAGCGCCGCCGGGATTCGCAGGTTCACCGTCGCGTCCGTTGCCAGCAGTACCGCGGGCCAGCTGAACGCCGCCCCGTCTGCCGTTTCGCCGATGTCCACTTCGAGCGTGGACTCGAGCTTGCCCTGCGGCACCGTGAACTCGAAACGCCCGATGCGCAGCCCCGCGCCCGAGGCGACGAGTGTCTGCAGGTCGGGCTGCAGCGACGGGAACAGGTTCTGCAGTGCGGTTTCCGGATCCGCATCGGCGCTGGCTTCGCGAATCGCCCGCGTGATGCGGCCGAGCGTCGCGGCGTCGATGCCGGTCATGTCGACGTCGATGGCGATCGCGACGTTGCCGAAATCGGGAACCTCGATGTCCGACATCTCGAACGTGGCGCTCGCGTTCAGCCGCGTGTCGGAAATTTCCGAGTCACCCTTGGCAAACATCCTGCCGATCGTGAATGTCTGGCCGGCTTCGCGCACGGTCATGCCGTCCATGTCGAACTCGCCGGGACCGACGTTGAAACCGTAGTCCGACATCGCCTGGTCGACGTCGATCGAAATCGCGCCGAAAGTCAGCGCGGTCTCGCCATCGTCATAGGCAAAGGGCTCGATGCGACCTGCGACAGCCAGGTCGCCGGACGACGGATCCGTGTAGATGTCGAGATCCGAGCCCTGCCACGACAGTTCGGCGCCGCCCTGCTCGAAGCTGCCCGGTTCGAGCAGGAACCGCGAACGACTCGCGCCGTTCAGGCCGACATTGCTGAAAAGCCTGCCCGGCAAAGCAATGGCCTCGCCGTTGCCCGGGTCGATCTCGAACGTCGACACCGCGCTGGCCAGCCCCGGCATCAGGGTCCCGGCGTCGCGGGCGAGTGACGTGACCGGCACCAGGCCGTGGTCGATGCGGGTCGTGATGATCAGCGCCGGCGGATTCGGACCGGCCGCGCCCGGCATCAGCCCGGCGACGAGTTCGCGAGTATCGGCATCGTCGAACTCGAGCCGGTGCCGGCCCGCGGACGAGAACCAGCCACGATCGAACGACTCGGTCGTGATGTCGACACCGGGATTTCCGGACTCGACCATCTCGAGACCCTGCTCCATGTTCTCTTCGGCGATCTTGCCGACGATGCCGGGCGACACCAGGATCACGACGGCGAGCAGTACCAGGACGGCGACGAGCCAGCGATTCATGGGAATTCCTCGGGGTAGCGATGCGGGAAGAGCGCGATGCTAGCACCTCAAGCACCCGGGGCGGGCGCCGATATGGAAATACGTGCGCACTGTCTCTACCATAGCGCCCTCGACCGCCGCGCCGGCCGATTCCCCGAAGCCGAAAGACAAGATCGTGAAGACACAGGCATCAACGTTGCTCTGCAAGTCCCTGCTCCTGGCGGGCATGGCGCTCATCTGCGGGTCCGCGACCGCCGAGGGCGACGTCGAAGCCGGCGCCGAGCTCGGCTATACCTGCCTCGGCTGTCATGGCATCGACGGCTACCGCAACGCCTACCCGTCCTTCCGCGTGCCAAAGCTGGGCGGCCAGAAATCGGAGTATCTCGACGCGGCGCTGCGCGCCTACCGGGCCGGCACGCGACCGCATCCGACCATGCAGGCGCAGGCGAGCGCGATGAGCGACGAAGACATCGACAACCTGGTCGCCTGGCTCGCAACCTTCGGCGAAGCGGCAGACATGATCGATGGCGATTCGGTCGCCGGGATCCAGGTCGCCACGATCTGCGTGACCTGCCACGGGGCGGATGGCGCCGCGGTCGTGCCGGCGCCGCCGGTCCTGTCGGGCCAGCACGCCGACTACCTCGTGCACTCGCTGCAGCAGTACAAGAGCGGCGCCCGCGGTGGCAACGTGATGACCGCGTTCGCCACTACACTGAGCGAGGCCGACATGAAGCTGCTCGCCGAGATTTACGCTGCCGAGGATGGCCTCTCGACTCTCGAATGAGCGTTCGCTCGACACGACGACAACCCGCATGACCGGCTCCCCTGTCCGCACCACGGCACTGGGTGACGGGATCACCGCGATCGACACGGATCACATGCGGCCGCTATTCGACGCGAGCCACCTGCTCGTCGAAAAGGGGCGCGCCGCGTTCGTCGACACCGGTGCCAACTCGAGCGTGCCGCTCCTGCTCGATGCCCTCGACGCCGCCGGCATCGACCGCGCGGCCGTCGACTTCGTGTTCCTGACCCACGTGCATCTCGACCACGCCGGGGGCGCCGGCCTGCTGATGAAGTCGCTGCCGAACGCCCGCGCCGTGCTGCACCCGCGGGGCGCGCCGCACATGGCGGATCCGTCGAAACTCGTCAAAGGCGCAACCGCGGTGTACGGCAAGGAAAAGTTTGCGGCGCATTACGGAGACATCCGCCCGATTCCGACGTCGCGTATCGAGATCGTCTTCGACGGCCAGATATTCGATTTCGCCGGGCGCCCGCTGCGGATCTTTTTCACCGAGGGTCATGCCCGCCATCACTACGTGCTGCACGACCCGAAGTCGGGCGGCGTTTTCACCGGCGACAGCTTCGGCCTGTCCTACCGCGAACTCGATACCGCCAGGGGCGAGTTCATCTACCCGACCACTACGCCGATCCACTTCGACCCGCCCGAAGCGCACAAGGCGATCGACCGCATCATGGGACTCGAGCCGAAACAGCTTTTCCTCACCCACTACAGCCGCGTGACGGAACTGCCGCGGCTCGCCGCCGACATGCA
>CALKYK010000050.1 GCA_938003715.1 uncultured Gammaproteobacteria bacterium | reverse complement strand
TGGTTGCACCCGAAGTGCCGGCACGATACTGCACCATCGTATCGGTGTAGCTGCCGATACCCCCAATCTGCAGCATGGAAAAGTCACACTTGTATGCAGTCTTGTCGATAATCTTGGTATTGGCTGCATCGCAGGCCGGCGTTACGTCGATATCGGTCCAGTAAAGCTTGGTGTTGTCACAGGACCCGGTGTACGTCTGGGTGCTGTCGTATGGCTGAATCGTATTCTCATCCGTGCCCATGTTGGCCGACGTATCGAGGATGAACATGTCGTTAGGGTTCGGGTGGTTTGCCGGATGCGGGGTTACGAGCAGCAATTCGGTGTCATCGGCCAGTGCCGGAGCGCCGGCGATCAAAGCGTAAGCAATCCCCGTTGCCGTCCATGTAGTTCTATTTGTTGAGATCTTCATGATCTTTCCCTCAATCTTTATTGATGCCGTCGCAATCAAAGCGAAATCCGGACGTATTCGATCGTGTCCGACTCGAGGTGATGCTTGATGATGACGGCTTTCCTGGCGCGCTCGCGCACCTGGAAGACATTCTTGCGAAACTCCTTCAGCGTCACGGCCTTGCCGTTGACGATGTACTGTGTATCCGGCGTCACCCGATAGGCCGCCATGTCGCAGGAGCGGCATTTGCGAAAAATGATGCCGCTGCTCGGCGTCGCCGGCACGCGTACGTCGCTAAGCGCGACTTCGTACGCCGGCGCAACGGTTGTGAATTGGGCCAGCGCCGGGGCGCAAATGCCGAGCAGTGCAATGCCGAAAATTGTTCTAATAGTCATTGTCCTTAACCCCTTTTGATCCTGCTGTCGCGTCCAGCGAACTAGAGCGTCGGCGCCTCTGGGCCGACGACATAAAATGCCTGCGTATGCACGGCGGTCGCGTCACGATCGGTGGTGCCACCGGCGACACCCTCGCGTTTCGAGGACGCGGTCGCGGTAGCGAGGAAGTGGTATGCGGCGATGCCGCTGCCGACGCCGAGGCTGAAGGCTCGGTGCGGCACGAGCGACGAGTCCTCGAACTGGATCATCGCGTTGACCGAATCGTTCGCGTTGACGTTCTGTGCAATCGCGACGTTGGCGAGCGTGTTGAACTGCCCCTGCGACAGCGCCTGTTCCAGGCCGGTCTCAGCGGCCTGAAATGCGTTCTCGTAGTTCTGGTCGTTGCGTGCCATGGCAAGCTCCGTCGTTGCCGTGTTCATGCCGGAAACCGCCAGCACGGTGACCACGACCAGCAGCACCAGGCCGACGACGAGCGCCGCACCCTGCTGCCGCGCCGGTATCGATTGTGACTTCAATGCTTTCATATTCATTGTCATTTGCCGTCAGGTTCTTGCATTACGCAGAAGGATTGTTTTGGAAACCATCAGCCGACGGAACTGGTCGTTGTACACGCCGAGGTTCACGTCGCCGGGCTGATAGTTGACGTTGTCCTGAATGCCCACTTCCGGGGTGATCGAGCGCACCACCAGCCAGACGCGCGCCGTGATGACGCGTGCGCCCGGAATGAAGGCGGCGTTCAGCGGATCGAAAATCGGGTCTGCCGGGTTGACGTAGCGATCGACCGTATTGTCCTGGTCGACGTCCACGCCGAACTGCAGCTGAATGTTCTCCACGCCGGGCGCCACTTCCTGGTCGACGATTGCCGGGCCGCCGGCGGAAATCAGCGTCTTGCGGCGCAGCGTCGGGGCGCCCGGTACCAGCGGCGAATTGCTGGCAACGTAATAGGTGTTGACCAGCAGGTCGTGTGTTTCGGATTCGGCAGGATTGAAATCGGCGGGTACGGCGCCGTCCGCGAAGAGCTCGCCCTGGATGCGCGTCGACTGCACCTGCAGGCGTCCGCCCTGCAGCGGCGTGGCGGCAACCGTTGCGCGACGCACCGTGACCGTGTCCGAATTGGCCTGCGCAACGCCGAAAGCGGCGCAGGGTAGTGCGTAACCGTTGTTGTCGCCTTCAACGGGTCGCCCGAGGTCGAGCGCCCAGTCGGCACCGCAACCGGCCGGCGCCGGCAGGCCGAGCGGATTGGGCTGGCCGGGCAGCGACCGCCCTTCGACGGCGGCGCCGCGGCTGTGCAGCCCCCAGTTCGATGCCATGCGCAGGTCCGCCTCCACCGTGTCCATCGCGAACTGCGCGGTTTCCTGCACGCGCGCGATCGACTCGTTGATGACGAATGCCTGGCGGCTCTGGTTGTACACCTGCACGGCGCCGACGATCAGGAAGGAGCCGATGGCCAGCGCCACCAGCAGTTCGACCAGGGTCATGCCGGACTGGCGTTGGACACCTTTAAACGTCGTTCTTTCTTCGCTCATGGCAATCAAATTCCGAATACCGGGATCTGGATCTGGTAGTTCAGGTTTTCACCCGGCTCCGTCCAGCTCACCGTGATCTGATAGGTCGGGGGGATTACAGCGTTGTCGAAAACGATATTGACGGCGCCGTTCGGCAGGATCGCAGCGGCCTGCTGGTCCCAGAGGAAAATATCGTGGGCCGCCATTTGCGCCGGCGTGCAGTTGATGCCGCCGTCGACGCAGCCGTTGTCGGCACCGCCCAGGCCGTAGGCGGCGCCGGCGCGCGGATTGGCCCGGATGCGGTCGGCAATGTCGCCCGCGAGCGTGACCGCGTGATGGCGGAACAACGAGGTGCGCCCGGCCTGCATGCTGTGGACATACAGCCCGGCGATGCCGAGCATGCCCACGGACATGATGATCAATGCAATGAGGACCTCGATCAGCGTGAAACCGCGGATCCTGCGCCCTGCCGTCATTCGTTTTGCTCGAGTCATGCTATGTCTACCCGTGAGAAGTTCTGCTTACGGTACCGGCCTGCCCGCGATCAGGGGCACGCGCCGCCGGCGCCGACGATCATGCCGAGGTCGGAAATTATCGTGGCGCGCCCGATCGGGGTTGCGACGATGCGCCGCGCGGTTGCGCGCCCGCCCGGAGCGACATCGAGTCCGCGTCCGTCGCAAATCATCGCGGTCTGGAATGCCGGGTTGCCGCCGACGTTGCCGCGGCCGAGCCCGGTACCAGCGAACGAAAAGTAGGTTGCGCCGTTGTCGGTCGTGATCGTGACCCCGGTCGGGACCGGCGGGTGCGCGCGGAGAATGTTCTCACCGGCGCCCGCCCGGTTCAGGTCGCCGTCGAGATCGAGAAATATGATCCAGCCGCCGTTGAAATCGGCACCGTCGCAGGTGGCACCCGCGGCGAGTGGGTCGGCGCTGGCACAGATCGTGACGTTCGATTTCGAGCGTGCGGCCTCTGAGCGCGCGATCTGGAAGCTCGACAGCAGGTCGTTGGAGGTGCCCGTCAGCCGGCTGTTCTGCGTGAACTCGCTCATGCTGGGCACACCGATGGTCAGGATCACGCCGATGATCAGCAGTGTGATCAACAGTTCGTAGATCGTGAAACCGTCTTGGCGTTTCGTGTTCATGGGCGCAATATACCGGCGCCCGATCGGCCTTTAATGAGTATCCGACGAGCGGCAGGGCGGCGCCGACGAGCGGTCGATTTGCGGCCGGCGTATTTGACTTAATCCGCGCATGCATAGGAACGGCCGCGGCGATCGGCATACGCGACCCGCGGGCGACCCGTGTAGCTGACGACGAGCGCACGGGATTTTGCCCTTGTCGAGCGATCACAAAAGACCAGCGTGCCGTTCGTCGCCCGCAGATTTGCCGTGCGCAGGGAAAAACTGCGCCGGTTCGCCGTGATCCTGACGGCGGGATCGACCACGTGAACGCGCAGAACGGGCTCGTCGGGGTCGCGGACGGCCGGCCAGTCGCGGTCCTCGTTGACGAACATCATCCACGCTCCGGACCAGTCGCTTTCGCCCGAGCAGGTCAGCTCGTCGCGTGTCGGGCAAAGCGTCACGACCCGCCGCTGCACGATCGACTCCTTGCGAGCCAGGTGGATCGCGTGAAACAGGCTGTCGGTCTCGGTACGCAACCGGGCATTGGCCAGGATGCCCGAGAAAGACGGCACGCCCACGGTCAGGACGGCCGCGACGATCGCCAGCGTCAGCAACAACTCGAGCAGACTGTAGCCACGAATGGCTTCGCATTTCGGCATCGTGGACCTCCCTGTCCCGTCTGCGGCAGCTTAAACCCCGTCCGGCGGTTGGTTGGGGACCGAATCCGGGCGATTCCGACAGATTGAGTCATTCACGCGGGAATTGGTCTATACTGCGCAACTGTCTGATTTAGTAGGAACCCTCATGTCCCGGACGGGCATCGAGAAAAAACTGCGCGCACACGGCGTACTGCCGACCGAGCAGCGCATCGAGGTCGCGGAAGTCATGTTTCGCCGGCCCCAGCACCTGTCGGCGGACCAGATCATCGAGCGCCTGCAGGAGGCCGGCAGCCGAGTATCCAAGGCCACGGTCTACAACACGCTGAACCTGTTCAGTGCGAAGGGACTGGTCAAGGAGATCATCGTCGATTCCAGCCGCACCTACTACGATTCGACGACCCGCCCGCACCATCATTTCTATCACGTCGACACCGGCAAGCTGACCGACATACCGGCCGATCGCGTCGGCATCGCCGACCTGCCACCGCTGCCCGAGGGCACGGTGCAGGAGAGCGTCGAGGTCCTGATCCGCGTGCGCGACCGCCGCTAGCGGCGACTGCTGGCCGAAATCCCGAGACCTAGCTATACTCGCCGCCCTGGCGTACACGGCCGTGCGCGCCGCCTTGCGATGCCGGTATAGCTCAGTTGGTAGAGCATCTCATTCGTAATGAGGGGGTCCTTGGTTCGAGTCCGAGTACCGGCACCATCGCCTTCCAGGCGTATTCCCCGACCGAATAATGTGACAAGCGCCCTTAAATAAATCGGCGATCGGGCCGACATTAAGGCCAACGGGCACCACGAGTCGCCTAGGCGGCAGCCGTTCCCGGAAATGCGCCATGTCGAAATCACGTTCTCGCTTGTCATTGTTCAACACGGGCTCCAAGAAGAGAGTCTCCGTCGAGGTCGAGGGCGCACCGGTTGAAATGACCAAGACCCAGGCGTACCGCTTCGACGAACTCAAGCAGAACAGACTGCGTGACACCGCCGGCGGCGAGCGCGGCCTGTTTGACGAAGACTACTATTCCTTCGCCGATGCGAGCATGCGCATGATGGTGGACGAACGGGAGCTCTTGACGCGTGCCGCTGAAGGCAAGGTGCGGGTCTACGCGGACATCGGCGGCGCCGAGGGTCACTGGCGCAGCTACGGCAGCAACGGCGATGCCCGGGAGTCCTCGCCGCTGGTCCTCCAGTCGGGATTCCTCGCACTGACGGTGCAATCCAGCCGCGAGATCCTTGACAAGGGCGAAAGTACGGTAGCCGTCTTCGAATACGCCTGCCCGCAGAATCTGGCCTCGCTGGGAATCAATGCCGACGCGCTGGCCGCGATCGCGAACTGGGGTGACTGCGCACGGTTCTTCTGCCTGTCGTCGCCGCGCCCGGTGCGCACCGACGACCTGGTGCTGTTTCCGCCGCTCAGGGCCTGACAATCATTCCGGCGGAGCCTGGCCTGTTCCCGTGATTTCGACGATGTCGTCGCTGAAATGCCCGTTGAAGCGCGTGCGGCCGCTCAGGCTGTAGGCGCCGATACAACCGAATTCGAGATAGTCGCCCGGGCGTATGTCCTCGGGCAGCGCCACCGCGCCCGGCATCGCATCCGTCGCGTCGCAGGTCGGCCCGAAGAGGCGAAACTCGACCGTATCAGCGGCGTACGGCCGGCCGTCGCGCAAGCAGCGCACCGGGTAGCGGTCGTGTCCCTTGAAGCGCAGCTCCCAGAAAATGCCGTACATGCCGTCGTTGAGATACAGTCTGCGATCCTTGCGCAGCAGCACTTCCGTCAGTGCGGACAGCCCCGGACCCGCCAGTGCACGGCCGGGCTCGACGAGCAGCTCGCCGTCGTCCGCCAGCGTCAGCGCCGCGGCCGCGTCGCTGAACGTGGCAAAGTAATCGTCCAGCGGCGGAACCTTGAAGCCGGGATAATTTTTCGGCAGGCCGCCGCCGATGTCGACCAGGCGGACGCGAAACGGCAACGACGCGAGCACCTCGGCCGCAATTTCGATCGCGTAGCGGTAGGCCGCCGGGTCGATGACGGCCGAGCCGACGTTGAACGCGAGCGCGGGCTCTGCGCCGGCGTCGCCGATCGCTTCGAGGAGCCTGGGGATGTCGGCGGGCGGCGCGCCGAACTTCGTCGAAAGATCCTGCATCGCGGCGTCGTGGTGCACCGCCATGCGCGCGAATACCACCGCGCGATCCATGTCGATTTCTCCGGCGAGCGGCGCGAGCCCGCTCGAGTGATCGATCATGAAGTGGCGGACGCCATGGTCGCGTTCGGCCTCGCGGGCGGCGCCTCGCAGACGCGCAGGAATCATGAAGTACGGCGTTGCGTCCGGGCAGCGTGCGCGAACCA
>CALKYK010000049.1 GCA_938003715.1 uncultured Gammaproteobacteria bacterium | reverse complement strand
GGCCCTCGAGCGCGTAGTACTCGCATTGCATCGGGATCAGCACGCCGTCCGCCGCGGTCAACGCGTTGACCGTCAGCATGTTGATCGAAGGCGGGCAGTCGATCAGGATGAAATCGTAAACGCCCTTGACCGGTTCCAGCGCGTTGCGCAGGCGCATCTCGCGGCCGATCTCCTGCAGCAACTTGACTTCGGCAAGCGTCAGTTCGTCGTTCCCGGGGAGCACCGCGAAGTTGCCTTCCGGCGCCGACACGATCGTGTCCGCCGCCGTTTCCTCGCCGAGCAAAACGTCACAGGTGGATCGTTCCAGGCTCATCTTGTCGATGCCGCAACCCATCGTCGCATTGCCCTGCGGGTCCATGTCCACGAGCAGCACGCGGCGCTGCGTCGCCGCCAGCGACGCGGCGAGATTGACGCACGTGGTGGTCTTGCCGACGCCGCCTTTCTGGTTTGCGATGGCGATGATGCGGGTCATTCCGGTATCGATCTTTCGAGGCAGACGACGTGCCGCTCGTGCCCGGACAGCCCGGGTACGCAGAGCGCCGCAACGCGGTAGTCCCAGCCCCTGAGCCGATCCTCTCCTTCGAGCTCTTCTGTCGGGTACTGTCCCTTGAGCGCCAGGATCCTCCCCGCGTCCGCGAGCAGACCGGTGGACAGTTCGGTCAGCCGCGCAATGCTCCCCAGCGCCCGGGCGATCACGGTATCAAAGCGCCTGCCGGGTGCATAGTCCTCCGCCCGCGCCCGGACCGCGATGACGTTGGAAAGTCCCAGCAATCCGGCAGCGTGTTCGACGAAGGCGACCTTTTTCCCGTTGCCGTCCAGCAGTACGAAGGCCCGTTCCGGCGCCGCCACGGCCAGCGGCAGGCCCGGGAACCCGGCGCCGGTGCCGATATCGAGTACCGAAGCGCCATGCAGGTACGGCAGCACGGCCAGGCTGTCGAGCACGTGCGCGGCGACCATTGCCTGCGTGTCGCGCACCGCGGTCAGGTTGATGCGCCGGTTCCAGCGTTCCAGTTCGGTGAGCAGCAGGGCGAGCTTCGCGGCATCGCCGTCACCGAGCCTGACGCCGAGCGCCTCCGCGCCTTCGGCGATGCGCTGCCCGATGTCCGCCAAAGGCGTCGTTCCGCGACTAGTCGCCGAGCAGGTGCCGGCGCAGAAACATCACGGTCGCCTGCTGGTAGATGTCGCGGTTTTCCTTCTTGTCGTAACCGTGGCCCTCGTTCAGCGCGTTCATGTACCAGACCGGCAGGCCCTGCGCCCGCAGCGCCTCGACCATTTGCTCGGACTCGGTTACCGGCACCCGTGGATCGTTCTGTCCCTGCACGATGAACATCGGCACGTCGATCTTCTGCACGTTGTTCAGCGGGCTTATTTTCTCGAGGTGCGCGCGCATCGCGGGATCTCGCTCGTCGCCGTACTCGACGCGGCGCAGGTCACGACGGTAGTCCTGGGTGTTCTCGAGGAAGGTCACGAAGTTGGAGATACCGACGATGTCGACCGCGGCTTTCAGCCGGTCGCTGAAATGCACGGCGCTCGCGAGCACCATGTAGCCGCCGTAGCTGCCACCGAACACCGCGACGCGTTCCGCATCGAGATCGGGCCGCGTCCCGATCCATTCCAGCAGCGCGCCGATGTCGCGGACGGAGTCCTCCCTCAGGAAGCCGTTGTCGAGCGACAGGTAGGTCTTGCCGTAGCCGTTCGAGCCGCGCACGTTCGGGCGCAGCACCGCGACACCGAGCTTGGCGAGCCACATCTGGTAAGTGCTGGAAAACGTCGGCCGTGACTGGCCCTCGGGACCGCCGTGTATCGAGATGACGACCGGGAACGGGCCCTCTCCCGGCGGTTTGTACAGCCAGGCGGGAATGCGCCGCGGCTTCCCGTCCACGCTGTCGAACGTCGGGTATTCGATGAGTTCCGGTGCGATGAACGACGTCGTGTCGAGACCGCCCACCTCGCTCGTGGTCCAGCGGATCAGCTCGCCGTAGGCGAGTGGCGAGCGACCGAGTCCGAGCACGTAGACGTCGCTCGGCGAGGTCGCGGAGTTGACGGTCATGGCGAGCCGGCGGTCGTCCGGGCTGAACGTGAGGCCGAACACGACGCCGGTCGGGATGTTGTCGACCGGCCGGTACTCGCGGCTGCGGGTGTCGAGCAGGAACACCTTCGAGCGACCGCTTTCGTTGATGCTGAACGCGATGCGGCGCCGGTCGTGGCTGATGGTGGCGCCGGAGACGTCCCAGGGGATGTCCGCCGTGATGATCTCGGCCTTCGCGCCCGGCTCGGCGGGCTGCCACGCGAGCTGCTCGAACTCGCTTTCGGCGTTGGTCACGAACCAGAAGCCGTCGTTGTCGTCGTCGAAGGCAATGGGCGAATTCGAACTGCGTATTGCGCCACCGCCTGCGAGCAGGGTCATCGTGCCGGTGTCGAGATCGAGCAGGTTGACCCGCGAGTCGGCGACGCTGAGGTAGTTCGAGACGAGCAGCCGGGTGCCGCTCGCAGAGAACTCGGCGGGTCCCCAGTAGGTGCCGTCCGGGCTTTCGAACACCGTCTCGGCATTTTCCGGCTCCGCCGGATCCATCATCCAGATGTCGTTCGACGCACCGTTGCGGCGCGTGCTCTGGAACGCGATACGCCGGCCCTCGCGATCCCACAGCGCCGCGCGGTTTCGCGAACCGCCGTCGGTCAACAGCGTCACGTTGCTTTGCTCCGGGTCCAGCAGGTACAGCTGCGTGAACTCGCTGCCGCCGGCATCGCGCGTGAAGACGAGGTTTCGGCCACCGGGCTGGCGGGCGATGCCGCCGACGGGTTCACGGTAGAACGTAAGCTGGTGCCGCGCGCCCCCGGGCATGTCGACGCGATGTATCTGGCTGGTATCGGCGAAGCGGGTCGTGATGTAGATGCCGCCGTCCGGGGTCCAGTCGCGAAACGACGCAGCGCGCGTGTTCTGGTAGCGGTTCAGGTCGTCGACCACGGACCGCGGAATCAGCGGTATGTCCTCGAGTACCAGGTTGCCGTCGTTCATCACGCGGCGCTCGACCTCGGCCCCGCTATCTGCGGCTGCGAGTGCAACGGCAAAAGCGAGTATGACTGCCTTTAATTTGTGCATCGTGTTCTCCCCGCGCATCACGCGACCAGCAATGCCATGAAGTCGTCAACGGGCGTTTCGAGCATCCGTTCGCGGTCGGCGCACAGATCGCCGAGCGCCTTCCATTGCGCGGGCTTCAGTTTGCCGGAAACGCTGTTTTTGAATTTTTCCAGCAGCACCGGGATGCCCTCGTCACGTCGCTGACGGTGGCCGATCGGGTAGTCGATTGCCACGCGCTCCGTGCTGGAGCCGTCGCTGAAAAACACCTGGATCGCATTGCCGATGTAGCGCTTCTGCGGATCGAAGTAATCCTTCGTGAACTGCTCGTTTTCGATGACCTCCATCCTGTCCCGCAGCGCATCGATGCGCGGGTCGGACGCGACGTCATCCTCGTAGTCCGAGGCCGTCAGCCGACCGAAGATCAGCGGCACGGCCGCCATATACTGGATGCAGTGGTCGCGGTCGGCCGGGTTGTCGAGGGGGCCGGTCTTGTCGATGATGCGCACGCCCGGCTCCTGGGTCTCGATGACGATTTTCTCGATGTCATCGAGCCGGTCCTTCACCTCGGCGTGCAGCTGCATCGCGCATTCGACCGCGGTCTGCGCGTGAAACTCGGCCGGGTAGGAAATCTTGAACAGGATGTTTTCCATCACGTAGCTGCCGAAGCCCTGCGGGAAGGAAAACGCCCTGCCTTTGAACAGCACGTCGTAGAAGCCCCAGGTTTTCGCCGACAGCGCCGACGGGTAGCCCATCTCGCCGGTCATAGCGATCAGCGCGAGCCGCACGCCGCGGCTGGTGGCGTCTCCTGCCGCCCAGCTCTTGCGTGAGCCTGTGTTAGGCGCGTGCCGGTAAGTACGTAGCGCGCAGCCGTCGATCCACGCATGTGACAGTGCGTTGATGACGGTGTCGCGATCGCCGCCGAGCATGCGCGTGACGACGGCGGTGGTCGCGATCCGCACCAGCAGCACGTGATCGAGGCCGACACGGTTGAAACTGTTTTCCAGCGCGATGACGCCCTGGATCTCGTGCGCCTTGATCATCGCCGCGAGTACGTCACGCATTGAAAGCGGTTCACGGCCCTCGGCGCGCGCCATGCGGGCAAGGTAGTCGGCGACGGCGAGGATGCCGCCCAGGTTGTCGGACGGATGGCCCCACTCGGCCGCCAGCCAGGTGTCGTTGAAGTCCAGCCAGCGGACCAGCGCGCCGATGTTGAACGCGGCCATTACCGGCTCGAGCTCCCAGGACGTGCCCGGGACGCGCCCGCCGCCGGCCAGGGTTGCGCCGGGTACGGTCGGACCGAGCAGTTTCGTGCACGCCGGGTAGTCGAGGGCCTGGAAACCGCAGGCCAGCGTATCCATCAGGCAGTAGTGCGCGGTTTCCCAGGCCAGCGGGCTGCCGACGTCTTCACTGCAGACGTAGTCGGCGATGTCGACAAGCGCCGGGTCCGGATCCGGTCGTTTGGCGGAGCGAAAATCGTGAGTGGACATAGGTCTCCTTGTAACTGGCCGTCATCGCGAGGACTGCGAGGAACGTAGTGACGAAGCAGGACGAAGCAATCCATGCCCTCTCGTCAGGATGCAGTGGATTGCTTCGGCTCTTCGAGCCTCGCAATGACAGCAATCATTTTCGTTCGTCGATGGGCACGAACGTCTGCAAGCCCGGGCCGACGTAGTCCGCGGCCGGGCGAATCAGCTTGTTGTCGGCGCGCTGTTCCATCACATGCGCGGCCCAGCCGGTCACGCGCGAACAGACGAAGATCGGCGTGAACAGGTAGGTGGGTATGCCCATGAAGTGATAGACGGTAGCGGCGAAGAAGTCGGCGTTCGCGAACAGCTTTTTCTCGTCCCACATCACTTTCTCGATCGCGCAGGAAATGTCGTACAACGTGAGGTCGCCGCGCTCCTCGGCCAGCGCTTTCGACATCTTCTTGTTCACCGAATTGCGCGGGTCCGACTCCGTGTAGACGCGATGGCCGAAGCCCATGATCAGCTCCTTGCGCTCGAGCATACCGAGCACGCCCTTCGTCGCCTCCTCCGGCGAGCCGAACTTCTGCACCAGCGCCATTGCGGCTTCGTTCGCGCCGCCGTGCAGCGCGCCGCGCAGCGCGCCGATCGCGCCGGTGATCGCGGAGTGCATGTCGGACAGGGTCGCGGTGATGACGCGGGCCGTGAACGTCGACGCGTTGAATTCGTGCTCCGCGTACAGGATCAGGGTCGTGTCCAGCGAGCTCCTGTGCATGTCGCTCGGCGGCTCGTCGTGCAGCATGTGCAGGAAATGACCGGCGATGCTGTCGTCGTCGGTTTCTACGTCGATGCGTTTCCCGTCTGCGTGGAAGCGGTGCCAGTACAGCAGCATCGACGGCAGGCAGGCGAGTAGCCGGTCGGCGACCGCGGCCTGGTTCCCGAAATCGCCTTCGGGCTCCACGTTGCCGATTATCGACACGCCGCTCCGCAGCACGTCCATCGGGTGCGCATCGCCGGGAATCATCTCGAGCACGGTCTTCACCTGCTCGGGCAGGCCGCGCAGCGAGCGGATGCGATCGATGTAGCCGTCGAGCTCGGCGCGATTGGGCAACTTGCCGTGCAGCAGAAGGTACGCGACCTCCTCGAAACTCGCGTTGTCGGCGAGGTCGTAGATGTCATAACCGCGATAGGTGAGACCGGCACCCTCCTTGCCAACCGTGCACAGAGCCGTCTTGCCCGCAGTAACCCCGGCGAGACCGCCGCTTTTTTTCGGATTGTTCATCGCTCGCTCCGTGTTTCTTCGTCAGGCCCGGTCCTTTCCCGCCAGGCCTTTCTCGCTGAACAGCTTGTCCAGCTTTTCTTCGTATTCGTGATAGCCGAGGACGTCGTAAAGCTCCATGCGCGTCTGCATCGAATCGATTGCCGGTTTTTGCGTCCCGTCCTCGCGAATCGTGCGGTAGACGTTTTCCGCTGCGCGCGACATCGCACGAAACGCGGACAGCGGGTACAGCAGCATGCGGATGCCGACGTCCCGAAGTTCGTCCACCGTGAACATCGGCGTCTTGCCGAACTCGGTCAGGTTCGCCAGCACCGGCACCGTGATCGTCGACGTGAACTGCCGGTATTCGTCCAGCGTCGTCAGCGCCTCCGCAAATATCATGTCGGCACCGGCGTCGACGTAAGCGGCCGCGCGGTCGAGCGCCGCCTGCTGTCCTTCCACCGCGTGCGCGTCGGTGCGCGCCATGATGACGAACGCGTCGTCCGTGCGGGCGTCGGTTGCCGCCTTCAGCCGATCGCACATCTCGCCGCTATCGACCAGCGCCTTGCCGGGCCGGTGGCCGCAGCGCTTCACGCCGACCTGGTCTTCGATGTGGCACCCGGCGGCGCCGGCGCGGGTCATTTCGGCGACGGTGCGGCCGATCATGAATGCGCCGCCCCAGCCGGTGTCGGCATCGACGAGCAGCGGCAATTCGGTCGCGTAGCTGATCCGGCGAATGTCCTCGCAGACGTCGGACAACGTCGTCATCGCGAGATCGGGCAGGCCGAAGGACGCGTTGGCGACGCCGGCGCCCGACAGGTAGATGGCTTTGAAGCCCGCCTTCTCGGCGAGCAGCGCGGCGTATGCGTTGATCGTGCCCGGTATCTGCAGCGGCCGCTCCGTATCGAGAGCGTGCCGGAATCTAGCGCCAGCGCTCATGCCGATTCCTTTGTTGTCGTGACGGTTTCAGCCGAAAATTCTAATGCTCATTAAAATTTCGGGGGCGCGATTTTATCGTACGCGGGGAACAATCCCCAAATGATCGCGGCTAGCGCAGCGCCTGGTAGACGAGGTTGCGATAACGCCCGGCAAGGTCGGTCGTCGCCGGAATCAACTGCGACATCAGGACACCGACCAGCTCCTCCTGCGGGTCGATCCAGTACGAGGTGTAAAACGCACCGCCCCAGCTGTACAGGCCGGGCGTTCCGAGTTCGCTCTCCCCGCCGAGGTCGGTAATGACCCTGAAGCCGAGCGCCAGCTCCGCCGTGCCGTCGCCGTCCCGGTCGATGCGCGGCGCGCGCATCAGCTCGACGGATTTGCGGCTAAGCAGTTTCACGCCGTCGAGTTCGCCGTCGTTGAGCAGCATCCTTAAGACACGGCCGTAGTCCATCGCGGTCGACGAAAGTCCCGCGCCGCCGGAAAAATAGCGGCGCGCGCCTTCGACCGGGAAGCGCGGATTGTCGATCTTGATGTCCGACTCCTGGCCGTCGGCGACGCGCAGACCGTCGACGTCCGCGTACAGCGTAACCAGGCGCGCCGCTTTCTCGGCCGGCAAATAGAAATAGGTGTCGTCCATGCCGAGCGGTGCGAAGATTTCCTCGGCGAAGAAACGGTCGAGCGGCATGCCGGACACGACCTCGATCAGGTAACCGAGCACGTCGGTGCTCAGGCCGTAGGCATAGTCCGTTCCCGGATCGAACAGGAGCGGAACCTCCGCGAGCCGCTGCATCACGGAGGCGAGCGAGACGTCTGCCGCCGTCACTCCGTCGATTACCCCGGCATCGACGTACTCCTGTTGCACCGCGGACCGGATGAACGGGTAGCTGATACCCGAGGTATGCGTCAGCAGGTCGATGATCCGGATCTCGTTCGCCGCTGGGCGGGTTTCCGCGATCGAGTCACCGCTCATCGCCTCGATCACTTCGACGTCGGCGAACTCCGGCAGGAACTTCGATACCGGGTCGCTCAGCATGAAGTGACCGCGCTCGTACAGGATCATCACACCTGCGGTCGTTACGGCTTTGGACATCGAGGCGATGCGGAAGATCGCGTCGTTCCGCATCGGTGTCCGCGAGGCGATGTCGGCGTAACCGAAACTGCGGTGATAGACCACATCGTCGCCATGAACGATCAGCGCCACGGCGCCCGGGATCTTGCCGGCTTCGATATCGGCTTCGATCGCGGTCGCGATACGCGCAAGGCGCGCCGGATCGAACGCGCCGCCTGTCGCTACGTCCGTTGCCGGCGTCTGCGCACAGGCCGCGAGCGCCGAAACGATTATCAAAAGTATCGCTTTCCTCATGCGCATCGCGTGTTCTCCTTTCACAAGGGATCTCTCAGGCAATCTCGACGACGATGCGCCCGGTGACCTTGCCGTCGATGAAGGCCTGGAATGCGTCCGGCAGTTCGTCGAAGCCGATTGTCGTTGCGGCGATCGCATCGAGGTGCCGGGGCTTCAGGTCCGTGCCGATGCGCTGCCACACGGCGAGGCGCAGGTCGCGCGGCGTGTCGACCGAGTTGATGCCGAGCAGGCAGACCGCGCGCAGGATGAACGGCAGCACGGTCGTGTGCAGTTCGTGGCTCGCGGCGAGCCCGATCGATGCGATATTGCCGCCGTACTGCATCGTCCGCGTCAGCCAGGTCAGCACCTCGCCGCCGAGATTGTCGACGGCGCCGGCCCACTGCCCCTTCTCCATCGGCCGCTTGCCGAGATCGATGTCCCCGCGCACGAGCACGTCGCGCGCGCCGATGCTTTTCAGGTAGTCCGCCTGGTCGGCCTTGCCGGTCACCGCGACGACCTCGTAGCCGCGGCCGTCCAGCATGTCGATCGCGATGCTGCCGACGCCGCCGGTCGCGCCCGTGACGACCACCGGCCCCGCGACCGGCGTCTGTCCGTTCTGCTCGAGGCGATGTACGGCGAGCGCCGCCGTGTAGCCGGCCGTGCCGATTTGCATGGTCTCTTCCGGGGTCATGTTGTCGGGCACCGGGACGACCGCCTGCGCCGGCACCCGCGCGAACTCCGCATAACCGCCGTCGCGCGATTCACCGAGTCCGCAGCCGTTCACCAGCACCGCGTCGCCGGGACTGAATTCGGTGTCCTTCGAACTTTCGACGACGCCGGCGAGATCGATGCCGCCGACGAGCGGGAAGCGGCGCAGGATCTTGCCCGCACCCGTCGCCGCGAGGGCGTCCTTGTAGTTGATCGTCGAGTGCGTGACGCGAATGACGACTTCGCCCTCGGACAGGTCGCTCAGCGCGAGGTTTTGGAACCCGGCGACGATACGGCCGTCCTGCTGGTCGATACGGAAGGCCCGGAATGCGTCCATCGCTACTCTCTTTTTATTGGTGATCGAGCCAGTACTCGAGGCCCATCGTGTTGAGCATGACGTCGATATCGACGATAGCACGAACCTGTTCCTCGCTGCCGGCGTAGCCGTGCTCGCGAAGCTCGGCGACGAAATAGTCGAACAGGCTGTCCTGCATCGCCGCCGTCCGTTCGTCGTCGTCGGCGTGGCGCCGGGCGATGGTCACGAAGTCGTCGATGCGCCGGTGCATGTCGTCGGCGAGCCGCGGCAGTTCCGTCACGCGGCTGTAGTGGGTGAGGAAAAGCTG